>DASQWY010000730.1:0-13232 GCA_035640005.1 Actinomycetes bacterium | reverse complement strand
GGCGCCGCCGTAGTAGCCGGACACCAGCCCGATGCTCACGCCGAGCAGGGTGATGGCCGCCGCCGCGACGGTGACGCCGGCCAGGGAGATGCGGGCGCCGAACAGCAGCCGTGACAGCTCGTCGCGGCCGAGCCCGTCGGTGCCGAGCAGGAATTCGCGCCCTGGCCCGCGCAGCGCGCTCTCGTAGTGGGGCTGGATCGGCGGGTACGGGGCAAGCAACGGGGCGGCCACCGCGGCGAGGACCAGCAGGGTCAGGATGACCAGCCCCGCCAGCGCCGACCGGTCACGCAGGAGCCGCCGGACCGCAACCTGCACCGAGCCCCTGGCGACCGTCGCCGGCTGCCTGAGCGGCGCCGCCTGGGTCGGCGTCAGGGGGGGCGACAGCACCTCGGGCGGGTCCACGATCACCCCGCTGCCAGCGCCCGGCCGAGGCGCAGGCGTGGGTCGACCCAGGTGTAGGCGACGTCCACCCCGAGGTTCAACAGGACGAACAGCGTCCCCATGAGCAGCACGAACGCTTGCAGGAAGGGGTAGTCCCTTGCCTGGACGGCCAGCACGGTGGCGTAGCCGAGGCCGGGCCAGGCGAACACCGTCTCCACCACCACCGAGTAGCCGAACAGGAAGCCGAAGCTCATCCCGGTCCAGGTCACCAGCGGGACGAGGGCGGCGCGCAGGGCATGCCGGACCAGCGTCTCCCACTCCCGCAGGCCCTTGGCCCGGGCGGTCTGGACGTAGTCCTCCCCCAGCGTCTCCAGCATCGCCGCCCGGGTCAGCCGGGCCAGCATGGCCAGGTCGAACAGCGCCAGGGTGCACGCGGGCAGCACCAGGTGGGACGGGCCGCCCGGGCCGAACGCGGGCAGCAGGTGGGTATTCACCGCGAAGGCGAGGATGAGCAGGTAGCCGAGCCAAAACGCAGGGATCGACGCCCCCAGCAGGGCGGCGGCGCGGATCAGGTGGTCGACCCAGGTCCAGCTCTTGGCGGCCGCCAGCAGTCCCAGCGGCAGGCCGATCGCGACCGCGAGCAGGAACGCCGCCCCTGCCAGTTCGAGGGTGGCCGGCAGTGTCCGGCCGATGGCCTGGCTCACCGGCTCACCGGTGGTGTAGGAGGTACCCAGGTCAGCGCGGACGGCGCCGCGCAGCCACGACAGGTACTGGACCGGGAGCGCCCGGTCCAATCCGAGGCGGTGGCGCTCGGTCACGACCTCGCGCTCGGTTGGCTGGCGGCCGGTCGTGCGGCCAAGGACGTCCCTGGCCGGGTCCCCCGGCGCCAGCCGCCCCAGCCCGAAGGCGAGCAGGGACACGCCCAGCCAGACCGGCAGGAGGTAGACCAGCCGCCGGAGCAGGTAGGCCTTCACGGCTGCCTCCCGTCCGGGCGGCTAGGCCGCCAGCCAGACGCTCGTCCAGTCCTGGTTGGTCTGCGACGGGTTGGCCTGGAACCCCTGGACCTTGTCGGTGAGCCCGTACAGCCTGAAGATGCCGGCGACCGGGATCACCGTCTTGGTCTCGTCGATCAGGACGTGCATGGCCCCGGCGGCGCCTTGCTGGGCGTCCTGGTGACTAACGCCCTGGCGGCACTTGGTGTCGATGATCTGGTCGAACGCGGCCCCGGGACCGAACCGGTAGCCGTAGTCGCCGTGGCCCGCCCCGTGGAAGTAGAAGAGCAGGTCCGGCAGGAAGCACGGGTTGGCGTCGTTCTGGTTGCCGACCTCGGCGAACAGGTCACCCTGCCCCTTGGCAAGCCGGTCGGAGTAGGCGTTCTCGTCGGGTGCCGTCACCACCTTCAGGTCGATCCCGACGTCGGCGAGCATCGCCTTGACCGCTTCCGGCATCGACCCGTGGATGTCGGCGTTGGGGAAGCCGACCACCATCGTCAGGGTCAGCCGGCGGCCGCCCTTGCTCCGGATGCCGCCGTCACCGCCCTTCCAGCCAGCCTGGTCGAGCAACTGCTTGGCCTGGTTCGGGTCGAAGGGGAACCCGGCCACGCTGCTGGCCGAGGGGCCGAGGATCGCTGGGGGGATCATCGTCTGGATGACCTGAGCGTTGCCCTGCCAGACGTTCTTCACGATGACGTCGCGGTTGATGGCAAGGGCGACCGCCTGCCGGATGGCCGGGTCGGCGCCGAGGTCGAACCCCGATCCGCCCCGGATGTCGAAGTAGAGCGCCTCGTAGGCGCCGACCGGGGAGCGGGCCAGCCGCAGCCCTGAGCGCGACTGCACCTCGGCGGCGGACTCGCGGGGCACGTCGAAGCTCGCCTGGACCTGACCGGACTGCAGCGCGAGCACCCGGGCGTTGCCGTCGGGGATGAACTTGAAGGTGATCTGCTCCAGCCGCGGCTTCGGCCCCCAGTAACCATCCCAGCGTTGCACGGTGATCTCGCGGTTGCGTTGGTAGGAGACGAACTTGAAGGGGCCGGTGCCAATCGGGTGGGTGGCGGTGCTGGTCGGCGCGACGATGCTGTTGGACGGATGGACGAGCTGCTCGACCAGCCGCCGGTTGGGGAAGGACGGCGTGATCTCCACGGTGGCTTCGTCGACGACCTTGACCTTGGCCTTGTTGTCGATGCCGATGTAGGAACCCTGGTCGCTGGCGGCGAGCTGGCTCATCGTGAACTTCACGGCGTCGGCCGTGAAGGGTGTCCCGTCCTGGAACTTGACGCCCGTGCGGAGCTTGAACCGCCAGGTGTTCGGCGGAATGAACTGCCAGCTCGTCGCCAGCGCGGGGGCGATCTGGTAGTCGGGAGTCATGCGCACCAGGGTCTCGAAGATGCCGGCGTTGGTGGGGTACCGGCCGATCGTGGGGTACTTGGGGTTTTCGTAGTAGCCGTCGGCCGCGGCCGCGACCGTGAGGGCCTGGCGAGCGGCCGGCGTCTGCGAGGTGCTCTGCTTGGTCCCTCCGCCCGTGCACGCCGCCGCCGCGAGCGCGACGGCGGCCACGATCCCCAGAGCCGACGGCCTTCCGGAGCGACGCACGAGGGTTCCCCCCTTGCCACGGCATCACGTCGTGGTCCGTATACCTCCCGATGCGCCGGGTTGAGTAGCTGCGCGCTGGAGATAGGTGCAGACCGCACCTACCTCGCCCATCAGGATCGGCGGCGCCTAGTCCGCGGCGGGCGGCTGGTCCGGCGCGCCGCGGCGAAGCCGCCGCCGCAGGCGCAACCCGTCCCAATGGCCGAACTCGTGCTCGGGTAGCCACTGGCCCGCCCAGAAGCTGCCGGCCCAGCGTCGGGCGGTCCGGCGGACCCACTCGTCGTCGACGAGTCCTGCCGCGCGATCGCCTGCTCGCCAGATGCCAAGAAAGCAGGCCTCCCCCGGGCACCCGAGGCCCACGACGCTGCGGAGCAGGTCGGGATCGGTGGCCAGCCGGCGGCGCAGGCGGAGCAGCTGGACCAACACGGTCGCGGTTTGGAGGGCCGGCGCGCGAATGCGGATCACCGTCGCGCCGGCCCCCTCCACCCGCTCACGAGGCCGGCGGCCGTGACGCGAGCTGGCATCGGGGGCAGGCCGCGCGGAGCGGACCTGGGCCGGCGGCGCGGGCGCGAAGGTGACGCCGGTCCAGGAGCCGACCTCCACCGCTCCTGGACGCCATCGCATCAACCACAGCGCATCCAGCCAGCGCGTGTAGCGCCACATGATCCGGCCGTGCGCGTCCGACCGCATGAACTCCTGCATGGCATGGCGGCTGCGCCACACCGTGATGGTCCAGAACTCGGTCGGTCCGGCGACCAGGCTCGCCCAGCGCACCAGGCCGTCGGTCCGGGCGAGCTGACGGCGAATGGCCCAGGTTGCCAGGAGCATGGCTGGGAAGAAGCGGGCGCTGCGCAGCCTGGAACGGGTCGTGACTGCCAGCAACCGCCCGTCCCGGCACTCGATCTGGATCTGGCGCTCGGACATCGCCACACCGCCCGGCGTCCTCGCTGGCCACCGAGGTGGCCGTGACCGCTAGCCTATCCCCTGAGCCGCCGGTCGTCGCCGGTCAGGCCATGGGCGCCACGCGGACGAGGAGTAGGCGTGCCAGAGAACCACGGGGCCGTGAGGGTGGCGTTCGTCGGCAAGGGCGGGGCCGGCAAGTCGGCCGTGGCGGCAACCTTCGCGCGGCTGCTGGCCCGCCGCGGCGAGCCGGTGCTGGCCGTCGACTCCGACCCGATGCCAGGGCTGTCGCTGTCGCTGGGGCTCGGTGTGGTGGAAGCGCCCATCCCCGACGAGGCCGTCCAGGAGCGGCCGGAGGGCGAGCAGGGTCCCCGCTACCGGCTCCGGCGCGGCCTGAACGCCACCGAGGCGGTCGAGCGCTACGCGCAGCTGGCACCCGACGGGGTGCGGTTGCTGCAGTTCGGGAAGGTCCGCGCCCACGTGGCCCCGCTGGTGCGCTCACAGTTCGCCTTCCGCCAGATCCTCGACGAGTTGCCCGACGATCGCTGGAGCCTGGTGGGCGACCTCCCGGGCGGCACCCGGCAGCCGTTCTTCGGCTGGGGACGGTACGCGCGGACGCTGCTGGTGGTCGTGGAGCCCACGGCCAAGTCGCTGCTGTCGGCGCGCCGGCTGGCTCGGCTGGGCCTGGCAGCGGACCGACCAGATCGGATCCTGGCGGTGGCCAACAAGGTGCGCCACCCCGCCGACGCGGACCTGGTGTGGCGGCAGACTGGCCTGGAGGTGGTCGCCGTCGTGCCGTGGGACGAGGCGTTGGCTGAGGCCGAACGCCTGGGCCGAGCGCTGCTCGACCATGCGCCCGATTCGCCAGCGGTGCGGGTGCTAGAGTCGATGGCGGACCGGTTGCACCGCGAAGGTCTGGAGCACGAGCGCCCATGAGGGTGGCGGTAGTCGGCAAGGGCGGCGCTGGGAAGACCACCACGGCCGCGGTGGTCGCCCGCACCCTCGCCCGCCGCGGGCTGGCGGTCGTCGCCCTCGACTGCGACTCCAACCCCAACCTCGGCATCTCGCTCGGTCTGGGCGAGGACGAGACCGAGCGGCTGGTGGCCATGCGCCAGGCCCTCGACGAGGGCGACGAGGAACACGCCCCCGCGTGGGAGGACCTCATCGACCGCTTCGGGTCGGACGCGCCCGACGGGGTCCGGTTGGCCGTCGTGGCCGCCATCCAGAACCCGGAGCCTGGCTGACCCTGATGCGGGCTTTCGCCCGAGCAGTTGCTCGGCTCCGTGGAGTTCAACGACCAGGTGGTGGTCGCCGACCTGGAAGCGGGCATCGGCACCCTGAGCCGGCTCGGCGACCAGAAGGTCGACGCGGTCGTGCTGGTGGTGGAGCCGACGCCGAAGTCGATCGAGGTGGCGACCCGGGCGGCGGCACTGGCGCGGGAGAAGTCGCTGGGACGGCTGGTGGTGGTTGCCAACCGTGTCGGCGACGCCGGCGACCTGGCGGCGGTCCAGGCCGCGTTCCCCAACGATCGGGTGGTCGGCGTCCCTGACGATCCGGCCATCGTGGACGCCGACCGCCGGGGCCTGGCCCCGCTGGATCTTTCACCGAGCGCGCCGGCGGTGCGTGCGCTCGCCGAACTCGCCGCGACGCTGGTCTCCGCGCCCGGCTGAGGCGCGCGGCCTTACGCGGAGGAACCGACGGCGATGCGGTCTAGGCGGCTGACGACTAGGTCCAGCTCGCGGCGGAGGGCCTCGGCGGTGTCGGCGGCGACCCCGGTGCCGGCCCGGTCGGCCTGGCTGACCTCGCTGTCATAGGGCAGCACGCCCAGCAGCGGCACGTCATGCTCGGCACACAGGTCGGCGTAGAAGTCGGCGTCCTCCGGCAGCCGGGCCTTGTTGCCGAGCCCATACGTCAGCGGGATGCCCAGCTCCTCAGCGAGCGCGCGGGTACGGGCGGCCGTGACCACCGACTTGCGGCTGGGCTCCATCACCACCAGCAACAGGTCGGCGTCGGCGAGTGTCCCGCCCGAGCGGCTGAGGTGCTCCAGCCCGGCCTCCATGTCGACCAGGGTGACGTCGGCCTGGTCGGTGAGGGCCTGGCCGAGCAGGCTCCGGACGGTGGCGTGCCCGCCGCACGTGCAGCCGCCGCCGGCCTGGGTCACGCGGATGGCCGACAGCAACCTGACGCCGGCCGGGGTGTCCCGGCCGTACTGGCCGATCAGCTCCTCAGCGCCCACGTCTCCGCCCGTGCCGACCAGCAGTGAGCGCGGCAGCACGGGGACGGCCTCGGTGTCCGCCAGGCTTAGCCCCAGTGACACGCCAAGGTTCGGGTTGGAGTCGGTATCGATCGCGACCACCCGCCGGCCGCGGTCGGCGTAGGCGCGGGCGAGCAGGGCAGCGACCGTCGTCTTGCCGACTCCACCCTTGCCGACGACGCCGAGCTTCATCGCAGGCTCCCTCCTCGCATCCGGAGACGATCAGTATCCCAGGCGCTCGGGGTTCGGGACTATAGTGACGGCGCAGCTAGCAGAGGCGGAGGGCAGGCGCCATGGACGCTGAGCGGCGAGCTCCCAAGTCCGAGGCGCTGCGGGCGCTGTATTGGCGCAGCGAGATCCTGCAGCTGCTGTTCTGGTTGCGCGGAGAGGGCCTCGGGGACCTGGTCGACCCGCCGCTGCTTGAGCGCTTCCTTGGCGTGGATGCCGCCACCGGGCTGCGCCACCTGGACCGGCTGACCGACGACGGCTACCTGGACCGCGATGGCGACCGGTTCGCGCTGTCGGCCCTCGGCCTGCAGCAGGGGGCGCTGGAGTTAGCCGCCGCGTTCGGCGAACTGATCCGTCCCGTCCGGGGCGATTGCAGCGCCGACTGCTGGTGTCACGTGTCGGGCGAGGAGGCCGCCGCGTGCGCCGCCGGGCGAAGGGGAGGCGACCGCCGATGAACATGCCGGGGCTGGAGGAGCCGGACGGGGAGCTGCCCCGTGCCTACCTGCGGCCCTGCCTGCTGCTGATGCTCGCCGAGGGGCCGTCGCACGGCTACGAGCTGCTCGAGCAGGTCCGCCGGCTCGGTATCCGGGGGGCCGAGGCGGGCGGCCTGTACCGTTCCCTGCGCGCGATGGAACGCGACGAGCTGGTGACCTCCTGCTGGCAGATGTCCCAGGCCGGGCCGCCGCGGCGGACCTACCTGCTGAACGAGGCCGGTCACCGGGCGCTGCGCGCGTCGGTCGGTTCGCTCCGGGAGGTGCAACGGCTGCTGGCCACCGTGCTGGACCGCTACGACGACCTCGTCGGGCAGCTCGACTCGACAAGCCGGCCGTGAGGATTGCCCTGGCCGGCAAGGGTGGGGCCGGCAAGACCACGATCGCCGCCACCCTGGCCCGCGTCGAGGCGCGCCGCGGTGCGCCGGTGATCGCGGTCGACGGCGACTCCAACCCCAACCTGGCGGCCGCCCTGGGCATCGAGGCCGGTTCCGCGGGCGCGCTTGCTCCCCTGCCGACCTCGCTGGTCTCCCGGCGGCTTCGGGGGCCGGCCCTCACCATCCCGGTCGAGGAGATCGTCGATCGCCATGCCATCTCCGGACCGGACGGTGTGCGGCTGCTGCTGATGGGCATACCCGCCCACGCCGACGACGGCTGCCTGTGCGCGGCCCACGCCACCGTCAGCGCGCTGCTCGGCGACCTGGGGGACCGGCCGGACGTCGTCACCGTCGTCGACATGGAGGCCTCCCCCGAGCACCTGAGCCGGGGGACGACCCGCCACGCCGACGTGCTGTTGCTCGTCGCCGAGCCCTACTACCGGTCGCTGGAGACGATCCGCCGGCTGGCCGGCTTGGCAGCGGAGCTTCCCATCCCCCGGGTGGCTGTGGTGGTCAACAAGGTCCGGTCGCCCGCAGAGGCGCGGGCGGTGGCCGAGTTCTGCGCACGTCACCAGTTCGAACGCCTTGCGGAGGTGGCCTGGAGCGACGAGGTCGTCGGGGCTGACCGGGCGGGTATCCCCCTGCTGGACGCCTCGCCAGGCGGGGCGACCGTCGCGGCGATTACCCGGCTGGCGTCGCGGTTGCGCCTCGCGCCGGCCTGACCGAGAGGCTCTTTTCAAGGGCTTTTGCGTAGGCGACACTTATGGTGGTTGCCGCCCGGAAGGAGCCCGTCATGGTCCCTGCCGCCGAGGAGATCTCCGACGAGGCCATCCGACGCTGGCATGAGCTTCTCCAGCAGCGCGCGGCATTGGCCAGCACCCGCTGCAGCTGCGGTTGCCGCTGCGATGCCGGCCGGCCACGATCCATCAGCCACCGCGTCGGTGCTGTCGGGGGCGCACGCGACGCCGACCGGCGGCGTCCAATCTGAGGTCGGCCCACCCCCCGCCAGGCCGCGGCCGCGGGGATATCCTTGACCCTGTGCGCCCTTGAGCGCACTAGGGAGAGCAGCACGTGAGGGGGCATGGCATGGAGCAGCGGCTCCCGGTCGTGGCCGCGGCCGGCGCCGCGTTCGCCAGGCGGGCCGCGCCCGGTCGGCTGCTCGCCGACGACGCGGCTCGGCTGGCGCGGGCGTGCCACGACATGGCCGTCCGCTTCCACCGTGGCGGCAAGCTGCTGGTCTTCGGCAACGGCGGGCCGAGCACCGATGCCCAGCACATCGCCGTCGAGTTCGTCCACCCGGTGATCGTCGGCAAGCGCGCGCTGCCGGCGATCGCGTTGACCAACGACGTGGCGACGACCACCGGGGTCGCCCGCGTCGCCGGTTTCGACGAGGTCTTCGCCCACCAGCTCCGCCAGCTTGGTGGCGCCGCCGACATCGCCCTCGGCATCTCCGCGGACGGCCGCTGCGCCAACGTGCTGCGTGGCCTCCAGGTCGCGCGCGAGCTGGGCCTGCTCACCGTCGCGCTCACCGGCGGCGACGGCGGCCCGATCTCGGCGAGCCCGGCGGTGGACCACACGATCGTGGCCCACAGCGATGACCCGCGGATCATCAAGGAGGTCCACACCACCGCCTACCACGTGCTGTGGGAGCTGGTGCACGTGTTCTTCGAGCAGCCCGGCCTGCTGGGGCCGGAGGTCGTCCGGTGAGCGACCGGCCGCGCCTGCCGCTGGCCGACGAGCCCGAGGGGCGGCTTCCCCACTGCGACGGCGAGGTCTGCATCACCTGCTCGGACCAGGCGGTCGAGGTGCGGGTGCTCCGGCTGCTCGACGCCGACATGGCCGTCGTCGCGACCGGCGCCGGCACCGAGGAGGAGGTCAGCGTCGCGTTGGTCGACGCCGCGCCCGGCGACAGCATCCTGGTCCACGCCAAGGAGGCCATCGCGGTGGTGGGACGCTGATGCCGGGCGACGTCGAATCCCTCTACCCCTTCCTGTACGCCGGCCAGGCAGACCTGGACGCGGTCCTGGAGCAGGTTCGCCAGTCCACCGCCGAGAAGGCCGCCGAGGCGGTGGCGCTGCGGGAGGTGGTGGCTGAGCGCGAGGCCGACCGCCTGGCCGCCTGCGCCCAGGCGATGGCTCGCTCGTTCGCCGCTGGCGGCAAGCTGCTCGCCTTCGGCAACGGCGGCTCCAGCACCGACGCCCAGGACGTCGTCACCACGTTCATGCACCCGGGCGGTGCCGCCAGGCCGCTCCCGGCGATCTCCCTGACCAGCGACGTGGCGGTGGTCACCGCCCTGGCCAACGACATCGGCTTCGAGGTCGTATTCGCCAGGCAGGTGGCCGCCTGGGGCCGGCCAGGCGACGTCGCCATCGGCCTGTCGACCAGCGGCGGCTCCGCCAACGTCCTCCGTGCCTTCGAAGAGGCCAGTAGGCGCGGGCTGCTCACCGTCGGCCTGGCCGGCTACGACGGCGGCAAGATGGCCGAAGCCGACACCATCGACCACCTGTTCGTCGTGCCGTCCTCCTCAGTGCACCGGATCCAGGAGGCGCAGACGACCGTGTACCACGTGCTGTGGGAGCTCACCCAGCAGGCGCTCGCCGAGACCGGCGACCAGCCGTCCTCGGCCGGCTGAGCGCCGAGCGCGCAGGGTAGACGATGCGCTGGTGAGCGACGGGCGGGTGCGGAGCGAGGTACGCGTCGAGGGCGTCGTGCAGGGGGTCGGCTTCCGGCCCTTCGTGCAGCAGCTCGCGACCCGCCTCGGCCTGGCCGGCCTGGTCGGCAACGACGCCAAGGGCGTGTTCGTCGAGGTAGAGGGGGCGCCGGCGGCGGTCGAGGCGTTCCTGCGGGCGCTGGAGCTGGAGGCGCCGCCGCTGGCGGTGGTCGAGCGGGTCACGGCACGGCTGCTGCCGGCCCGGGGCGGGGCCGGCTTCACGATCGCGCCGAGCGCGGCCGGCGGCGAGCGCCAAGCGCTGGTGTCCCCCGACACCGCCACCTGCGCCGACTGCCTGCGGGAGCTGCGCGACCCGGCCGACCGCCGCCACCGCTACCCGTTCGTGAACTGCACCAACTGCGGGCCGCGCTTCACGATCGTGCGCGACGTGCCCTACGACCGGCCGAACACCACCATGGCCTCCTTCGCGATGTGCCCCGACTGCGCCCGCGAGTACCGCGACCCGGCCGACCGCCGCTTCCACGCCCAGCCGGTCTGCTGCCCCGCCTGCGGACCTGCCCTGCGGCTGCTAGGGGCGGACGGGCGCACGCTCGGCGGGGAGCCGCTGGCGGCGGCGGCCGCCTTGCTGTTGGCCGGCCGGGTGGTGGCAGTCAAGGGCCTGGGCGGCTACCACCTGGCCGCCGACGCGGCCAGCGAGCCGGCGGTCGCCGCCCTGCGCGCCCGCAAGCACCGCGAAGACAAGCCGTTCGCGGTGATGGTCGCCGACCTGGACGCCGCCCGCCGGCTATGCGAGGTCGACCAGGTCGAGGCGGCGCTGCTGGCGAGCCCGCGGCGGCCGATCGTGCTGCTGCGCCGCCGAGCCGGGACGCCGGTGGCGCCGTCGGTAGCGCCGGGCAACCGCTTCCTTGGACTGCTGCTGCCCTACACGCCCCTGCACCACCTGCTGTTGGAGGAGATGGGGCGGCCGCTGGTGATGACCAGCGGCAACCTCTCCGACGAGCCGATCGCCTACGAGGACGAGGAGGCGCTGGAGCGCCTGGCCGGGATCGCCGACGCCTTCCTGCTGCACGACCGCCCGATCCACGTGCGCACCGACGACTCGGTGGTGCGCAGCTTCCGGGGCCTGCAGCTGCCTTTGCGCCGCTCCCGCGGCCACGTGCCCCAGCCGCTGGCGCTGCCGTGGCCGTTCCCGCGGCAGCTGCTGGCCTGCGGCGCGGAGCTGAAGAGCACCTTCTGCCTGGCCAAGGGGCACCGCGCGTTCGTGTCCCACCACATCGGCGACCTGGAGAACTACGAGACGCTCCGCTCCTTCACCGAGGGGGTCGAGCACTTCCAGCGGCTGTTCGAGGTGGTGCCCGAGGTGGTCGTCCATGACCTGCACCCCGAGTACCTGTCGACCAAGTACGCGCTGGAGCTGGAGCGCGAGGGCATCGAGCTGGTCGGCGTGCAGCACCACCACGCCCACGTGGCCGCCTGCCTGGCCGACAACGGCGAGCCCGGGCCGGTTATCGGCGTCGGCTTCGACGGGCTCGGCTACGGCACCGACGGCACCATCTGGGGCGGCGAGCTGCTGGTCTGCGACCTCGCCGGCTTCGGGCGCGCGGGCCACCTGGAGCAGGTGCCGTTGCCCGGCGGGGCCGCGGCCATCCGCGAGCCGTGGCGGATGGCCGTCGCCTGGCTGGACGCCGCCTACGGCGACGACCTCCCCGGCGGTCTGCACGTGGCCGAGCGGCACCGGGACCACTGGCGGCAGGTGCGGGAGGTCGCCAGGGCGGCCGCGGCCTCGCCGCCGACCTCCAGCGCCGGGCGCCTGTTCGACGCGGTCGCGGCCATCGTCGGGGTCCGCGACGCGGTCAACTACGAGGGCCAGGCCGCGACCGAGCTGGAGCAGCTCGCCGACCCGGCGGAGGCGGGCGCCTATGTGGCTACGGTCGCCGACGACCCCGGTCGGCCGCTGCGGTTGTGTGGCAGCGACCTGGTCCGCGCGGTGGTCGAGGACCTGCTGGCCGGCGTCCAGCCGCGGACGGTCGCCGGCCGCTTCCACAACGGGGTGGCCCTGGCCATCGTGGAGGCCAGTGAGGCGCTGCGGGAGGCGACCGGCCTGCACACCGTCGCTCTCTCCGGCGGGGTGTTCCAGAACCTGCTGCTGCTCGACCGGACCGTGACCTGGCTGCGGGAGCGCGGCTTCCGGGTGCTGACCCACTCGCGCGTTCCCCCCAACGACGGCGGCATCAGCCTGGGTCAGGCCGCGGTCGCCGCCGCCGCCGACCGCGCCCGCACGGGCTAGCAGATCCGGGGCAGCGGGTCGCCGACCAGCAGGTCGACGATGCGGGTGCCGCCGAAGGAGGTCTTGAGCAGCACGAGGCCGGGCGGGTCGTCCTTGACGCAGCCGACGACCGCGGCGCCCTCGCCGAGCGGATGGGAACGGAGCGCCTGCAGCGCCACCTCGGCCGCCGCGGCGTCCACGACCGCGACCAGGCGCCCCTCGCAGGCCACGTAGAGCGGGTCGATGCCGAGCAGCTCACAGGCGCCGCGCACCTCGGGCCGCACCGGGATCGCGTCCTCCTCCAGCACCACCGCCACCCCCGCGGCCCTGGCGACCTCGTTGCAGATGGTGGCCACGCCACCGCGGGTGGCGTCGCGCAGCGCCCGGACCTCGCCGGTGGCGTCCAGCAGCCGCTCGACCAGCCCGCCCAGCGGGGCGGTGTCGGAAGCCACCTCCGACTCGATGTCCAGCTCGCCGCGCGCCAGCATGATCGTCACGCCGTGGTCGCCGATGGGGCCGGAAACCAGCACCGCGTCGCCGGGCCGGGCGCCGGCGGCGCCGAGCGCGAGGGGCCGCTCCAGCACCCCGACCCCGGCAGTGTTGACGTAGCAGCCGTCGGCCTTGCCGCGCTGCACCACCTTGGTGTCGCCGGTGACCACCTGCACGCCGGCCCGCTCGGCGGCGGCGCGCATCGACGCGACGATCCGCTGCAGGTCGGCGACGGGGAAGCCCTCCTCCAGGATGAACCCGGCCGCCAGGTACAACGGCCTCGCACCCGTCACCGCCAGGTCGTTGACGGTGCCGTTGACGGCCAGGTCGCCGATGTCGCCGCCGGGGAAGAACAGCGGCGACACCACGAACGAATCGGTGGTGAACGCCAGCCGCACGCCGCCGGTCTGGAGGGTGGCGGCGTCCTCCAGCGGCTCCAGCAGCGGGTTGCGGAAGGCGTCCAGGAACACCGCCTCGACCAGCGTGTGGGTGGCCTTGCCGCCGGAGCCGTGCGCGAGGGTGATGCGCTCCTCCTTGACCTTCGGCCGCCGGCGCCTGGCCCGCTCGATCCGCTCCAGCACCTGCTGCTC
>DASQWY010000729.1:0-2784 GCA_035640005.1 Actinomycetes bacterium | reverse complement strand
GCCGCGCGCGTCGGCCAGCTCCACCCGCCAGCGGCCCGCCTCCAGCTCCACGCCGGCCAGCTCGCCGAGCAGCGGCCGCACGCCGACCTCGGCGGCGACCCAGCCCAGGTACTGGGCCCACTGCCGGTGGGTTGGCTGCGGCCGCCGCCGGTCCACCCAGTCGGCGAAGCTGCCCTCCCGGGTCAGGTACGCCTGCCAGGAGAGCCGCTGCATGGCCCGGTCGACCGCCGCCGAGTGGCGCTCCCAGCTGGGCGCGTACGGGAAGCCCACGTCCTTCTCGGGCGGCGTGCCGAGCCGCTGGCGGCCGTCGGTGTAGCCGACCGCGCCCGACCAGTGGGCGGCCACGCCGTGCCGGTCGATCAGCACCACCTCGGGCACCGCGAACCCGGCCGAGCGCAGCGCAGCG
This sequence comes from Actinomycetes bacterium, assembly GCA_035640005.1. Classification (GTDB taxonomy): domain Bacteria; phylum Actinomycetota; class CALGFH01; order CALGFH01; family CALGFH01; genus DASQWY01. Next base: position 2,378 of record DASQWY010000729.1, on the reverse strand, counting down.
GCCTTGGCCGCCACCGCCAGGCCCTTCGGCCCGGCCCCGACGACCGCGAGCGTGTGCCGCACCGCTAGTTCCCGGCCCGCGCCGGCTCGGCGCCCGCCAGCTCGAAGGCGAGCTCGTCGGCGTAGCACCACCACCAGTCCTCGCCCGGCTCGTAGGAGCGCATCAGCGGGTGGCCGCTGGCGTGGAAGTGCCGGGTCGCGTGCCGGTTCTTGGAGTTGTCGCAGCAGCCCACGTGCCCGCAGACCGTGCACAGCCGCAGGTGGACCCAGGTGTCGCCCGCCTGGAGGCACTCGGCGCAGCCGGTCTCGGTGGCGCTGTAGACGTGTATCTGGTCGAGGTGCGTGCAGGTGTCGTTGGGCATGTCCTTACCTCCCTGTGTCGAAAGCCCGCAACGACCCGCCGCACGCGATTCTTCCCGGATCGACTATTCGGCGGCCGGGCCGTCCGCGTCCTTCTCATGGCGGCGGCGCCAGGCGTCGGCGAGGTCGGGCTCGCGACCCTGGTCGGACGGCTGGTAGTAGCCGCCGTCCAGGCCCTCCGGCAGGTAGCGCTGCGGCGCCCAGTGGCCGGGACGGTCGTGCGGGTAGACGTAGCCGACGCCGATGCCCAGGGCGCGCTCCCCGGCGTAGGAGGCGCTCTGCAGGTGGGCGGGGACCCGGCTGGAACCGGTCCGCTCCAGCTCCTCCGAGGCCTTGGCCAGGGCGGCGTAGGCGCTGTTGGACTTGGGCGCCAGCGCCAGGTAGACGACCGCCTCGGCCAGGTTCAGGCGCGCCTCCGGCAGGCCCACGAACTCCAGCGCCTGGAAGGCGGCCACCGCCACCGGCAGGGCCTGCGGGTCGGCCAGGCCGATGTCCTCGCTGGCCGAGATCACCAGGCGGCGGGCGACGAAGCGTGGGTCCTCGCCGGCGGCGAGCATGCGGGCCAGGTAGTGGAGGGCGGCGTCCGGGTCGGAGCCACGGATCGACTTGATGAACGCGCTGGCAACGTCGTAGTGCTGGTCGCCCGCCCGGTCGTAGGTCACCCGCGGCCGCTGCAGCGCGTCCTCGACGTCGGCCAGGGTGACCCGCCGCTCCCCCTTGACCTCCACCACCAGGGCGGCGGCCTCCAGCGCGTTGAGGGCGTGGCGGGCGTCGCCGTCGGCGCGGTCCACCAGGTGGTCGAGGGCGTCGGGGTCGAGCGCCAGCTCCATGGCGCCGAGCCCCCGCTCGCGGTCGGCGAGCGCCCTGTCGACGATCGCCCGGAGGTCGTCGGGGCCGAGCGGCTCCAGCCGGAACAGCAGCGAGCGGCTCATCAGCGGCGCGTTCACGGTGAAGAACGGGTTCTCGGTGGTCGCCCCCACCAGCACCACCGTGCGGTCCTCCACCCCGGGCAGCAGGGCGTCCTGCTGCGCCTTGTTGAACCGGTGGATCTCGTCGATGAACAGGATGCTGCGGCTGCCGTGGGCGCCGAGCCGCTGGCGGGCGGCGGCCAGCACCGCGCGCACCTCCCTGACCCCGGCGCTGGTGGCCGACAGCTGCTCGAAGTGGGAGCGGGTGGCGCGGGCCACGATGTGCGCCAGCGAGGTCTTGCCGGTCCCCGCCGGCCCCCACAGGATCACCGAGCGCAGCTCGTCGGCCTCGATCAGCGCGCGCAGGGCGCTGCCGGCGCCGAGCACGTGGGCCTGCCCGACGAACTCCTCCAGGGTCCGCGGTCGCATCCGGGCCGCCAAGGGCGCCTGGCTGCCCGCCAGCTCACCCGCCCTGGCCTCGAACAGGTCCATGGTCGGGCCATCGTACTGCCTGCCGGGCACCCCGCCCTCAGCCGCCCAGGCGGCCGAGCAGCGCCCGGCCCCGCGGCGACAGCCGGTAGCCGACCTCCAGGCTCTCGGTCAGCCCGAGCTCCTTGAGCTTGCGCACGTCGGCCTTGAAGGCGGTGCGCCCGCGGCCGAGCCCGCCGGCCAGGTCGGCGGCGCGCACCCCGGGCCGCTCGCCGAGCAGGCGCAGCACCTGCAGCGTCCACGGGCCGTGGCGGCTGGCCCGGTCCAGGCGGTCCAGGCGCGCGGAGAGCTTCGCCCACTCGCCGTCGGGCAGGTCGTCGGCGCGGCGCAGCGCCTCCCGCGGGTCGGGCCCGGCCAGGTGGAAGGCGACCCGGTAGACGGGGCCGTCGCCGCGGCGGTCGAGGAAGCGGAGCAGCTCGGCGCGGCTGGCGGCGCCGGACAGGCGGGCCTCCCGCTCGCTGATGGTGGCCGGGTCGACCACCTCGACGGCGTCGACGGCCAGCACCCCCGCCGGGGTGCGGTGGCGCCCGCCGGGCCGGGCCTGCGGCCGCCGCCAGCGCCGGAACGCCAGCGTCACCGTGCCGTCGGCCAGCCCGGCCCACAGTCGCCGCTCGAACAGCAT
>DASQWY010000728.1:0-2024 GCA_035640005.1 Actinomycetes bacterium | reverse complement strand
GCAGCGGCGCCAGGCGCGACCCCGCCACCAGCAGCCAGGCCGCCGGCGGGCTGGTGGCGCCGGCCTGGACCGGGCCGACCGCGAGGGTCACCGCTCCCAGCCGGTCCCGCCGGACCAGCGCGTCCACGTCGGTGGCGGCCTGCCAGGCCGGCGGGCTGCCGGCTGCCGCCACCGCCTCACCGCTGGCGGCCAGGCGGACCCGCACGAACGCCGAGAAGCCGAACTCGAACAGCGCCCGCACGTCGGTGATCGCGTCCGTGGAGCCCATCGCCACCGCCACCAGGCGGCGGCCGCCGCGGCTGGCCGAGGCGACCAGGCAGCGGCCCGCCAGGCTGGTGAAGCCGGTCTTGCCGCCGACCGCCCACCGGTAGGAGCCCAGCAGCAGGTCGGTGTTGCGGAAGGTCCGCAGGCCCGGCGGCCCGCCGGGCAGCCGGGCGGCGGCCGTGCCGACCAGGGCGCGGAAGTCGGCCCGGCGCATGGCCACCTCCCACAGGGCCGCGAGGTCACGGGCGCTCGTCTGGTGCCCCGGCCGGTCCAGCCCGTAGGCGGTGACGTAGTGGGTGTGGCTCAGCCGCAGGGCGGCCGCGCGGCGGTTCATCCGGCGCACGAAGGCGGCCTCGCTGCCGTCGACCGCGTCGGCCAGGGCGACGGCGGCGTCGTTGGCGCTCTTCACCAGCAGGCCGAGCAGCAACTGGTGGACGGTGAGCCGCTCGCCCTGGCGCAGTTCCAGCGACTCCTCGCCGACGCGGGGCGGCTCGGCCCCGATGGTGACGACGCGCCGCTGGTCGAGCCGCTCCAGCGCCAGCAGCGCGGTCATCACCTTGGTGGTCGACGCCATCGGCCGCGGCCGGCGGGCGTCGCGCTGGTACAGCACCTGCCCGGTCGCCTCGTCGGCCAGCAGCGCGGCGCTGGCATGGACCGGCGGCTGCCGCACCGGCCCGGGCGCCGGCCCCGCGGGCCCCAGGTCGCCGAGCCCTCGCCCGACCGCCTGCGCGGCGGTCGCTCCGGCCCCGGCGGGGGCGGCGGCGACCGGCCGGGCTGCTGCCGCGGTCGCTCCGGCCCCGGCGGGAGCGACGGCGACCGGCCGGGCTGCGGCGGCGGCCGCGGGCGGCTGGGATGCGGCGGCGGCGAGGAGGGCGCCGGCGACCAGGGCGGCGAGCAGCGCCCGCCAACCTCGGGCGATAGAGCTATTTATCGCTTTGTCATTTAGTCGATAAAGCGTTGAAGGGCCTTCCATCCTGCGACCGGGCGGTCCACACCGCGCCGGGGTGGGCGGCACGGGAGGCCGCCGGCCCGACCCCCCACCGCGGCGGGGTGGGTGGCACGGCCGGCGGGCGTGACGGGGCGGGGAGCGTGGCCGCCGCCCGACGCCGCTGGCGGGGCGGGCGGGGTGGTCATCTGTGCGGGTCGCGCGCCTCGGCGAGACCATGGACGGCGGCGCGCAGGGCCAGGTCGCGCATGCGGCTGCCGAGCTGGGCCAGCGCCTCGATGGTCTGGCGCGCCCGCGCCCTCGCCTCCGGGTTGCGCTGCCGCATGAGCGGCGCCACCACCTGCTCGAACAGGGCCGCCTCACGCTCGGCGAACAGCTTGTACATGCGCAGGTGGCGCGCTTCCAGCCCGTAGTCGGCCAGCTCGCGGGCCAGCCGCAGCAGCACCAGGTCGTCGCCGTCGTACCAGGCGCCGCGCTCGCCGCCGCCGTGGGCGCTGACCAGGCCGAACGACTCGAGCTGGAGCAGCTGGTCGACGTCCACGCCGGCGGCCCGGCAGAGCTCGTCGCGGTTGAACTGGGCGTCCGACGGCGGGCCGGCCAGCAGCCCGCCGGCCGGCGGCGCGGCCGCGCCGGGGACACTGGGCTCGGCGGGCCGGGGGGCGCCGGCGCCCGGGGGCGCCGCCCAGTCCGGGCGGCCGAGCCGGCCCGGGGCCGTGCGCCATGACCCGGCGAGGGCGCGCGGGTGGCGTCGCGTGCCTGAAAGCCCGGGCGCGCCGCGGGGACCATCGCGAGCCGAATCCCGATGCCGGCGGAT
>DASQWY010000727.1:0-3887 GCA_035640005.1 Actinomycetes bacterium | reverse complement strand
CCCGCCGCTGCCCGCCGAGCGGGCGGAGGCCTGCTAACAGCGAGGAGGTGAGACGTGATGCACCTGCAGTTGCACGAGCAACGTAGCCGCAACGAGGAGCTGGCGGCCGCCGCCGACGACCACCGGGCGCGCCACCTGCGCGCGATCCGCGCCCTGCGCGCCGCCGAGGCCGACGAGGCCCTGGCCAGGCGGGAGTGGCTGGCGCTGCTCCGGGCCCTCCGGTCCCGATGAGCGGCCGCCCGGCACCACCACCGACCCCCGGCAACCGCCGGGGGTCGGCCCGTTCAGCGGCCGGCTGACCCTGGGCTGGCGCGCTCGCCGCCGTCGCCTCCTCGCCCCTGGAGCACGAGCCCCGGCTCGTGGTCCAGGTCGAGGATCTCGGCGATGCGCAGCAGCGTCGGCGGCGCCCCGCGGACCAGCAGCCGCCGCGAGCGGCCCAGCCGGCGCGCCGCCAGGGCGATCAGCCCGACCGCGTGGCCGTCGATGAACGACAGCCCGGTCAGGTCCAGCCGCGCGTCCTCGCCCTCGTCGACGGTGTCGGCGATGCGGCGCAGCGCGTTCGACAGGGCCGGCCAGGTCGCCACGTCGGCCTCGCCCGACACGGCCAGCCCGCCGGCGGCCGGCTCGAGCCTGAGCCCGAGGACCTCACGGTCCAGCGGTTCGACCCCCGCCGCCGACAGCTCCAGGTTGTGCACGGAACGAAGCTGCCCGGCCGCGTCCGGCAGGGCCTCGGCGGCGTCGTACTGGCACAGGGCGAGCGCGTCCGCGGTGGTGGCCAGGAACCGCTCGACCAGCTGCTCGTACTCGAGCGCCCGCTCCGACCCGGGCAGCTCACCGCGCAGCTCCCAGGTCCCGTCCCCGGTGATCCACAGGCCGCGGTACCCCTCGGCCCGCGCCCGGTCCAGCAACTGGCGGTACAGCTCCAGCTGCCGCGCCGGGTCGAACGCCCCGCCGCGCCCGTACCCCTCCGCCAGCGACAGCAGGATCAGCTGCCCCCGCGCGATCCGTTCCCGCGGGTCGACGCCCGCCCGGCCCAGGTCACGGGCGACGGTCGACACCGGCACCGCGTCGGCCAGGCACAGGACCTTGCTGCCGCGTTCGAGCCCGTGCCGGATGAACGCGGTCATGCCGGCGCGGTGCTCCTGCAGCGAGCGGTAGCACCAGCAGGCGTGGTCCCCGGGGAGCAGGCGGCTGAACGGCGTGGGCAGGGGCGGTGGGCCTTCGCGGCCGTCGCTGCTGCTCACCCCTCGTGCCCCCCCGGTGGACCTTGACCGCCTCAAGCGTCTTGTAGCACAGGCACCGGAAGGCGGCAATCGAGCCGGCCAGCCGGGCCGCGTCAGGTCGCGGGGGCGATGCGGGCGGCGGCCTGGCCGAGCGGGCGGAGCTGGAACGAGATGGTGAATGCGCAATTGCCGTATTTGCAGCCTACTTCAGATTGATGAGCCCTGTTGGCCACCAGGTGTGCAGCCGGGAATGTAACGCGCAACGGCGACCTGGCGCTCTTCCTGTCGGCGAGCGTACCGGTCGGTTCCCGCAACCGCCGCTGACCCAACGCGGCGCGATATTCCATCTTGGAATTCTTCGCCGGTCGCGCGCCCAGAACGCTCTTTTTGGGGGTGGTGCGCTGAGGCGACTGCCGGGACCGCATTGCGAATCGTGGGTGTGCGCGCACACCGTTTGGGGGAGTCTGCACATGAGGTATGGCAACATCGGGAACAGAGGCGCCGTCAGGCCGGCGGCGCTGATGGCGCTGCCGCTGCTGGTGGCGCTGCTGGTCGTGCCGGCGGCGCTGCGGCTGCAGACCGCGGCCGCCGCCGCCTGCACGACCGCCAGCGTGCTGTCGGGCAGCAACTTCGAGATCGACACCAACGCCAACCTGAAGGTCGACGGGCCCGCGGACTGTATCGACTGGCTCGCCAACGGGACCGGCAGCGGCCTGCGGTCGGGCGTGCTGGCCAAGAACGACAGGGCCACCGGCACGGGCGACGACTCCTTCGGCAAGGGCACCGCTGAGGACAACCCCAACCCGACCATCGTCACCGGCTCGATCCCGCCCAACAAGAGCGACCTGAAGGTGTTCGGCGTCTACACCGAGACGTCGGCGGCCGGGAAGTTCCTGCAGCTGTTCTGGTCGCGGGTGCAGAACCCGTCGGGCACCACCAACATGGACTTCGAGCTGAACCAGAAGTTCTGCGACCCGTCGGCGACGCCGACCAGCTGCGCCGACAACGGCTCCGGGGTGACCCCGGAGACGCCGCTGCGCACCACCGGCGACCTGCTGATCACCTACGACCTGGCCAAGGGCGGCACGGTGCCGACGATCTCCATCCGGACCTGGAACGGTTCGGCGTGGGGCGCGGCGACGGTGATCAGCGGCGGCGCCAACGCGCAGGCGCTGGGCTCGGTGAACACCTCGACGATCGCGGCCGGCGACAGCGACGGCGTCGGCCCGCTGGACCCGTTCACCTTCGGCGAGGCATCGATCTCCTACAGTGCCCTGTTCCCCTCCGGCGGCCAGTGCGGCACCTTCGGGTCCGCCTACCTCAAGAGCCGCTCCTCGGACGCCTTCACCGCCGAGCTGAAGGACTTCATCGCGCCCGAGCGGGTCCACATCAGCAACTGCACCACCCTGACCACCAACGCCACCGGGTCGGTCACGGTCGGCAGCCCGATCAGTGACACCGCCACCCTCAGCGGGGCCACCGCCGGCGCGGGCGGCACCATCACCTTCCACCTGTTCAGCGACGGCCAGTGCGCCAACGAGGTCAGCACCGGCCTGGGCCCGGTCGCCGTCAACGGCAACGGCGACTACAACTCGGGGAACTTCACCCCGACCGCCGTCGGCACCTACTACTGGACCGCCAGCTACAGCGGCGACGCCAACAACGCGCCGGCCTCGACCCCCTGCCGCGACGCCAACGAGTCCAGCGTGGTCACCAAGGCCAAGCCGGCGCTGACCACCACCGCCACGGCCGGTGTGACCCTCGGCGACCCGATCAGCGACACCGCCCACCTGAGCGGGGCGACCGCCGGCGCGGGCGGGACGATCACCTTCCACCTGTTCAGCGACAACGCCTGCGCCAACGAGGTCAGCACCGGCCTGAGCCCGGTGGCCGTCAGCGGCAACGGCGACTACAACTCCGGCGACTACACCCCGTCCGCGGCCGGCACCTACTACTGGACCGCCGCCTACAGCGGCGACGCCAACAACGAGGCGGCCTCGACCAGCTGCGGCGACGCCAACGAGTCCAGCGTGGTCGCCAAGAAGCAGCCGGGGCTGAGCACCACCGCCACGGCCAGCGTCACCATCGGCGACCCGATCAGCGACACCGCCCACCTGAGCGGCGCGACCGGCGGCGCGGGCGGCACCATCACCTTCCACCTGTTCAGCGACAACCAGTGCCAGAACGAGGTCAGCACCGGCCTCAGCCCGGTCGCCGTCAGCGGCAACGGCAACTACCCCTCCGGGGACTACACCCCGACCGCCGTCGGCACCTACTACTGGACGGCCAGCTACAGCGGCGACGCCAACAACCTGCCGGTGGCGACCGCCTGCGGCGACGCCAACGAGAGCAGCGTGGTGGGCAAGGCGCCCTCCAGCATCTCCACCGCGCAGATGCTGTTCCCGCAGGACAGCGCGACGGTCGCTGCCGGTGCCGGTGGGACGCCGACGGGCACCGTGACCTTCAAGCTGTACGGGCCCAACGACACCAGCTGCGCGGGGGTCCCGGTCTACTCGCAGGAGGTGACGCTGAACAACGGCTCGGCCAGCACCACCAACACCACCTTCGAGGTGAGCGCGGCCAGCGCCGACACCTACAGCTGGCAGGTCACCTACGGCGGGGACGCCACCCACGACGGCACCACCAGCTGCAACACCGAGCACT
>DASQWY010000726.1:0-2040 GCA_035640005.1 Actinomycetes bacterium | reverse complement strand
ACGTGCGTATGCTGGCCGACCGCTACCGCCGCGCCACCCATGACGCGGTGGCGACGGGTCGAGATCCCAGCGTCAGCGGTGTGGCGAAGGACCTGCCACAGGGTGCCGGGACGGGTGTCGTCGGTGGTCCTGGTTGCGGATCAGTCCTATGAGTTAGACGAGTGGCAAGAACCGGCCAAAGGTATGAAACGTGCTCCAAGTGAGAAAAGCTGTGCCCGTTCGCCCATGGCGATCCTGGGTCCAAGACCGTGCACGATCTTGTTCCCGGGTCCCAGCACCAGGCTTCCGGATCGGGATCACATCGACTGCAGGGCGTCCAAGGCCAGTGGCAGCTGCTGGCGGTGGGCGGGCTCCTGCCCCGACGGGACGGGCGGCGGCGCACCGCCGGGGACAATGGCCAGCACCGGACAGCAGTCGACGCCCGTTTCCGTCCGTTGGACAAAGGAGGCCGTGATGCTGCAGCGAGCCGAGCTGGACGAACGTGTCCATCTTGCCGACCAGCTGGCCGAGGAGATCGGACCAGTCACCCTCATCAACACCTTCACGGTGGCACCAGAGGACGCGGACGCCCTGCTGGAGGCCTGGGCCGTCGATGCCGCCTACCTCAAGGGCAAGCCAGGCTTCATCTCCACCCAGCTGTACCGCGGCGTCGGCGGCAGCGGCGTGTTCATCAACCAGGCGGTCTGGGAGTCGGTGGAGGCCTTCCGAAACGCCTTCGGGGATCCCCAGTTCCAGGCAACCTTCGCCCGCTACCCCGACTCGACGGTGGCCTCACCGCACCTGTTCCAGAAGGTGGCCGTACCAGGCATCTGCGTGGACCGCTAGCTCGTCGCGCCAGGACCAGTGTGCGGCAATGACCACGGCCACGATCAGGTCGGGGTCGTCGGCCTCGCCGCCGATGGGTGCCGAACGCCAGGCCACCACGGATGGGAGAGGGTCGGATCGGCCATGAGCAGCCACACCAGCGACCCGGCCCGGCCGGCCGTCGCCGTGCCGCGCACCGGCTGGCCCGGCTGGTGACCGAGGTGCTGGCCCCGGCGCCCCTGGCGGCCGCGCTGCTGCTGGTGGTGGCCTGGCGGAGCGCACCGACCCTGGCCGGCGCGGTGGCCTGGGGCCTGCTGGCCGTGCTGTCGGGCAGCGTGCTCCCGATCTGTTCGTCCTACGCGGGGTGCGCCGCGGCCGGCTGACCGATCACCACCTCCGCCTGCGCGAGCAGCGGGCATTCGCCCTGCTGGTGGGGATGGCGTGGGTGCTGGTCGGCTGGGGGCTGCTGGCGGCCTGGCGGGCTCCGCGTGACCTGGTGGCGTTGGTCGGGGCGATGCTGGCCGGGCTGGTGGTGTCCCTGCTGGTCACCTCGGGCTGGAAGCTGTCGCTTCACACCGGCGTGGCGGCGGGGTCGGTCGCCGTGTTGGTGCTGGTGTTCAGCCCACCGCTGCTGGCCCTCTCGCCGATCGTGGGGCTGATCGGCTGGGCCCGGGTGCAACTGGGCGACCACAGCCCGGCCCAGGTCGCCGTCGATGCAGTGCTCGGCGCCACCGTGGCCGCAACCGTCTTCTCGCTCCTACGCTGAGGGAACCGGGATATCCCAGGGGGGCGCTGGTGCACGCCAAGCCGCAAGCTAGTAAACGTCACTTGCTGGCAACAGAGCGCATATGTGAGCCCTGAACGCGAGCCTCACTGGAGCCCTCACAGTGTCGAACCGTGGCCGCTGCGGCGTGATCCCAATTAAGCGATGAACGGGCGCGCTGGGGCGGGGAGTTGGTGGCCGAGTTCCACGCGCTGACGCCGGCGCGAGATCCGGTCGGCGAACCCCGGCGCCTCCGACGGATCACCCTGAGCCTGCTCGTCCTGGTCCTGGCCGGAGCCGTTGGGTGAGGGCGGTGTAGCGACGGCCGGCGCCCTGGGTCCGGACCGCCTTGGCCAGCGCGCGTCGGCTACCGACCAGCACCACGAGCTGTTTGGCCCGGGTGACGGCGGTGTAGAGCAGGTTGCGCTGCAGCATCAGCCACGCACTCATCGTGAGGGCCACGACCACGCAGG
>DASQWY010000725.1:0-4037 GCA_035640005.1 Actinomycetes bacterium | reverse complement strand
GGGGGGAGGGCGGCCCGCCGATGGCCACCAACGTCGACGACAACCTGCGCTCGGTGGTGCTGACGCACGCGGCCATCGAGAGCGGCCACAGCGGCCGGCCGGTGGTGGTCGAGGAGGTGCTGCGGCGGGCGCTGGCGGCGGTCCGGCAGGATCAGCCGTCGGTCGCCGGCGGCGGCTGAGCGCCGAACCAGCCCGCCGGGCGGCGCTCGGAAGCGGCCGGCACGATCGCCGGCGGCGCCGGGTTGTGCGCCCAGGCGACCGCGTTGGCCAGCACCCGCCGCACCCCGGGCAGCCGGTAGACCGGCTGGGTCTCGTGGCCTGGGGAGAAGTAGAAGATCCGCCCGGCGCCGCGCTGGAAGCAGCAGCCGCTGCGGAACACCTCCCCGCCGCTGAAGGAGCTGACGAACACCAGCTCGTCCGGCGGCGGGATGTCGAAGAACTCGCCGTACATCTCGTGCGGGCCGAGCTGCAGCGGGTGGGGGACCCCCCGCGCGATCGGGTGGGAGGGGCTGACCGTCCACAGCAGCTCGCGATCCTCGCCCTCCCGCCAGCTGAGGTTGCAGCTGGTCCCCATGAGGCTCACGAACACCTTCGACAGGTGCGCGGAGTGCAGCGCCACCAGGCCCATGCCCGCCAGCACGCGGGCGCGCACCCGGGCGACGGTCCGGTCGGTCACCCGCTCGTGCGCCAGGTGCCCCCACCACACCAGCACGTCGGTGGCGTCCAGCAGCGCCGCCGGCAGCCCCTGCCCGGGCTGGTCGAGGGTGGCGGTCCGCACCGCCGCCGCGTCCCCCAGCAGCTCGCGGATCGCGCCGGCGACCTCGACGTGCAGCCCCCGCGGGTAGGCGCGGGCGGCGGCCGGCTCGCGCCGCTCGCTGAGGTGCTCGTTCCAGACGGTCACCCGGACCGCCGCGGCTGGCTGCTCTGGCATGTGGCCCCTTCCGGTGACGAGCGGGCCACGCTAGGCTTCGCGTGCCGCTAACGGCGCATATGACGTCAATGGCGGGCAAGTACCGTAGCACCCGGGTGGTGGCGCGTGGCGGCGTCCCGCCTGGACGACCCAAGGGGGGCCTATGCCGGGCAGGAACTCCACCGAAGAGCTGGCAGCACAGGAGCTGGCGCGCCACTACCGGCTGGTCGTCGGGGAGATGCTGGCGGGCAGGGTGATCCCCTTCCTCGGCGCCGGCGCCAACCTCTGCGGCCGGCCCGAGGAGCTGACCTGGCAGCCGGGCCAGTTCGACTGGCTGCCCAACGGCCCAGAGCTGTCGGGCTACCTCGCCAGCCTGTTCGACTACGAGGGCGCCAACCCCGACGACCTGGTGCGGGTCTCCCAGTACGTCACCCTGATCGCCGGCGCCTACCCGCTGTACGAGGAGCTGCGGCGGCTGTTCGACGGCGACTACCCGCCGACCGCCCTGCACAGGTTCCTGGCCGAGATCCCCAGGCTCATGCGGAGCCGCCACGACCCGCCGCCCTACCAGCTGATCGTGACCACCAACTACGACGACGTGCTGGAGCGGGCCTTCCGCGAGGCCGGCGAACCGTTCGACCTGGTCTCCTACGACGCCCTTGGCCCCTCCCGCGGCAAGTTCATCCACCAGCCGCACCAGGGCGAGCCGACCACCATCCTGGAGCCGAACACCTACCACGACCTCACCACCGACGAGCGCACCGTGATCCTGAAGATCCACGGGGCGGTCGACCGCGGCGACGCCAACCGCGACAGCTACGTGATCACCGAGGACCACTACATCGACTACCTGGCCAGGACCGACGTTTCCAGGCTGTTCCCGGTGACGCTGGTGGAGAAGCTGCGGCGCAGCCACTGCCTGTTCCTCGGCTACCGGCTGCGGGACTGGCACCTGCGGGTGATCCTCAACCGCATCTGGGGCGACGACACCATCCGCTCCAAGTCCTGGGCGGTGCAGCGCAAGCCCGACACCGTCGACGTGGGGCTGTGGCGGCTGCGGGACGTGGACATCCTGGACGTGCCGCTGGAGGAGTACGTCGAGCGGCTGCGCGAGGCGCTGCTGGCCCCGCCGGTCAGAAGGGCGGGCTGAGGTGGCGGCCGAGGAGCCGGCCGCGCCCTTCCGGGGCCTCTCGCCCTACGGCGAGGAAGACGCCATGTTCTTCTTCGGCCGCGAGCGGGAGCGGCGCATCATCAGCGCGAACCTGCTGGCCTACCCCCTCACCGTGCTGTACGGCGCCACCGGCGTCGGCAAGAGCTCGGTGCTGCGCGCCGGCGCCGCCCACCACCTGCGCGGGCAGGCGGAGGCGAACCTGCGCGAGCGCGGGCGGCCGGAGCTGGCCGTCGCCGCGGTCCGCAACTGGCGCGACGACCCGCTGCGCACCATCCGCCAGGCCGTCGAGCGGGCGCTGGCCGGCTGCTACCCGAAGGCGCTGCGGGACGACGACCCGGAGGACCTCGGCGAGGCGCTGCGCCGCTGGGTCGACGCGATCGACGGGCCGGTGCTGATCATCCTCGACCAGTTCGAGGAGTACTTCCTGTACCGGGCCGACGAGGACGGCGCCGGCACCTTCGCGGCGGAGTTCCCGCGGCTGGCCAGCGACAAGGACATCCTGGCCAACTTCCTAGTGGCGATCCGCGAGGACGCGCTCGCCTGGCTGGACCGGTTCAAGCCGCGCCTGCCCAGCCTGCTCGACAACTCCATCCGCGTCCGGCACCTGGACCGGGCCGCGGCCGCGCGGGCGGTCAGCGGGCCGATCGAGGCCTACAACCGCCTGCGGCCGCCGCAGGAGGCGGTCGAGATCGAGCCGGAGCTGGTGGAGGCGCTGCTGGAGGAGGTCCGCTTCGGCCGGGTGGCGCTCGGCGCCAGGGGGCAGGGGCTGGCCGGCCGCGAGCAGACCACCGACGCGCTCCAGGGCTCGATCGAAACGCCCTACCTGCAGCTGGTCATGCAGCGGCTGTGGGAGGCCGAGCGGGCCAGGGGCTCGCGGACGCTGCGCCTGACGACCCTCAGGGACGAGCTGGGCGGGGCCAGGCGGATCGTCCGGACCCACCTGGACACCTCCATCGAGGAGCTGCCCGCCGAGGAGCAGGGCATCGCCGCAGCCGCCTTCCAGTACCTGGTGACCCCCTCGGGCACCAAGTTCGCCCACCTGGTCCGCGACCTGTCCAGCAACGACTTCACCGGGATCGAGCAGGCGCGGCTGCTGCCGGTGATGCGCAAGCTGGCCGCTGCCCGCATCCTGCGGCAGGTGCCGCCGCCGGCCAACCAGCCCGACGAGAGCTGCTACGAGATCTACCACGACCTGCTGGCGCCGGCGATCCTGGACTGGCGCACCCGCTACGTCGAGAACCAGGACCGGGAGCAGCTCGAGCGGCAGATCAAGGAGAAGCAGGCCGAGGCCGAACGCGAGCGCCAGGCGCGCGAGCGGGAGGAGCGGCAGCACAAGCTGGCGCTGTCCAACGAGCTGGCCGCGGTCGCCATGGGCCAGCTCAGCCTGGACCCGGAGCTGTCGGTGCTGCTGGCGGTGGAGGCGGTCAAGACCAGCGTCACCCCCCTGGCCAAGGACGCGCTGCGGCAGTCGCTGCTGGAGTGCCGCATCCGCGCGGTGCTGAACGGCCACCAGGGCGACGTCAGCCGGGCGACCTTCAGCCCCGACGGCGGCCGCATCGTCACCGCCAGCCAGGACACCACCGCCCGGGTGTGGGAGGCGGCCAGCGGCCGGCCGCTGGCCACGCTGCGCGGCCACACCGACTGGGTCTGGTGCGCCAGCTTCAGCCCCGACGGCGAGCGGATCGTCACCGCCAGCCAGGACGGCACCGCCCGGGTGTGGGAGGCGGCCAGCGGCCGCGAGCTGGCCACGCTGCGCGGCCACCGGAAGGCGGTCCGGGCCGCCTCGTTCGGCGCCGCCGGCGCGCTGGTCGTCACCGCCAGCGACGACGGCACCGCCAGGGTGTGGGACGGCCGCAGCGGCACCCAGCTGCAGGTCCTGCCGGGACCGTCCAAGGGGGTCCGCGACGCCGCCTTTACCCCCGACGGCCGGCGGGTGGTCACCGGCGGCGCCGAACG
>DASQWY010000724.1:0-13681 GCA_035640005.1 Actinomycetes bacterium | reverse complement strand
CGGCGACCTGCTGGAGCCGGCGGTGGCCGCCGCCGGCGAATTCGGCATCCGCTTCCACCCCTGCCGTGGCTCGATGGACCTCGGCCGCTCCCGCGGCGGCCTGCCGCCCGACGAGCTGGTGGAGGACCGCGACGCGGTGCTGGCCGCCACCGACGCCGCCATCGACCGCTGGCACGACCCCGCGCCCGGCGCCATGGTCCGGATGGCGGTGGCGCCCTGCTCGCCGTTCTCGGTCAGCCGCGGGCTGCTGGCCGAGTCGGCCGGCCTGGCCAGGCGGCGCGGCGTGCGCCTGCACGCCCACCTGGCCGAGACCCTGGAGGAGGACGCCTGGTGCCGGGAGCGCTTCGGCTGCTCCCCGGTGGAGTACCTGGACGGGCTCGGCTGGCTCGGCGACGACGTCTGGCTGGCCCACTGCGTCCACCTGGACGCCGCCGCCGTCGCCTGCCTCGGCGCCACCGGCACCGGGGTTGCCCACTGCCCCAGCTCCAACGCCCGCCTCGGCGCGGGCGTCGCGCCGGTCGCCGGCCTGCTCGGCGCCGGCGCCCCGGTCGGGCTGGGGGTCGACGGGGCCGCCTCCAACGAGGCGGGGCAGCTCGGCCCGGAGCTGCGCCAGGCGCTGCTGGCGGCCCGCTCGCGCGGCGGGCCGGCCGCGCTGACCGCCAGGGGCGCGCTCGCCCTCGGCACCGTCGGTGGCGCCCGCTGCCTGGGCCGCGACGCCGAGCTCGGCACGCTGGAGCCGGGCAAGCTGGCCGACGTGGCCCTGTGGCGGCTGGACGGCCTCGGCCACGCCGGCGTCGCCGACCCGGTCGCCGCGCTGGTGCTCGGCCCGCCGGCGCCGCTGGAGCTGCTGCTGGTCGGCGGGCGGCCGGTGGTGGAGGGCGGCGCCCTGCGCACCGGCTCCGCGCCGGAGCTGGCGCGGGCGGCCGCCGCGGCCGGCCTTCGGCTGCTGGAGGCGACGAGATGACCGCCCCCGGCCTGCCGACCAGGCGGCCCGAGGCCCCGGCGCCGCCGGCCGGCGGCCGCGTCGGCGACAGCGCCCAGCGACCCGACGGCACCCTCAAGGTCACCGGCGAGTTCGCCTACTCCTCGGACCTGTGGGCGGAGGGGATGCTGTGGGGCGCGACCGTGCGCAGCCCCCACCCGCGGGCGCGCATCCGCGGGATCGAGACCGGCGAGGCGCTGCTGCTGCGAGGCGCGGTCGCGGTGCTCACCGCCGAGGACGTGCCCGGCCGCAAGACCTACGGCCTGGACATCGCCGACCAGCCGGTGCTCGCCCTCGGGGAGGTCCGCTACCAGGGCGAGCCGGTGGCGATCGTGGCCGCCGACCACCCCGAGACCGCCAGGCGGGCGGCCGAGCGCGTGCGGGTCGAATACCAGGTGCTGGAACCGCTCACCGACGCCGAGGCGGCGATGGCCGCTGGCGCCCCCAGCCTGCACCCTGGCGGCAACCTGCTGCGCCACATCCGCATCCGCCACGGCGACCAGGCGGCCACCGCCCCGGTGGTGGTCCGCGGCAGCTACCAGGTCGGCATGCAGGACCAGGCGTTCCTCGGGCCGGAGTCCGGGCTGGCCGTGCCCGACGGCCAGGGCGGCGTCGACCTGTACGTCTCCACCCAGTGGCTGCACGTCGACCGCGACCAGCTGGCCGCCAGCCTCGCCCTGCCGCCCGAGCAGGTCCGCATCACCCTGGCCGGGGTCGGCGGCGCCTTCGGCGCCCGCGAGGACCTGTCGATGCAGATCCACGCGTGCCTGCTGGCGCTGCGGACCGGCCGGCCGGTGAAGATGTGCTACTCGCGGGAGGAGTCCTTCTTCGGCCACGTGCACCGGCACCCGGCGCGGCTGCGCTACGAGCACGGCGCCACCGCCGACGGCCGGCTGGTGTACGTCAAGGCCCGCATCCTGCTGGACGGCGGCGCCTACGCCTCCAGCTCGACCGCGGTCTGCAGCAACGCCGCCTGCTTCGCCGCCGGCCCCTACCGGGTGCCGAACGCCACCGTCGACAGCTTCGTGGTCTACACCGACAACCCGCCCTGCGGCGCCATGCGCGGGTTCGGCGCGGTGCAGACCTGCTTCGCCTACGAGTCGCAGATGGACCGGCTCGCCGCCGCGCTGCGCATGGACCCGGTGGAGCTGCGGCTGCGCAACGCGCTCGACGGCGGCGGGGTGCTGCCGACCGGCGAGCGGGTGGAGGGCGCCGCGCCAGTGGCTGAGCTGCTGCGCCGGGTCCGCGACGCGCCGCCGCCGCCCGACCGCCAGCAGCCCCCGGACCTGCGCGACCTGCCCGGCGGGGTCGCCAACGCCACCCACGGGGAGGCCGTGCGGCGCGGGGTCGGCTACGCGGTCGGCTTCAAGAACATCGGCTACTCGGAGGGCTTCGACGACTACGCCACCGCCCGGGTGCGGCTGGCGGTGACCGCCGGCGAGCCGCTGGCCGAGGTCCACACCGCCGCCGTGGAGGTCGGCCAGGGGCTGGTCACCGTGCAGGCGCAGGTCGCCCGCACCGAGCTGGGCGTGGCGCGGGTGGTGGTGCTGCCCGCCGACACCCAGGTCGGCTCGGCCGGCTCCTCGTCGGCGTCACGCCAGACCTGGATGACCGGGGGCGCGGTCAAGGCCGCCTGCGAGGCGGTCCGCGCACGGGTGCTGGCCCTGGCCGGCACGCGCCTGGGCCGCGACCCGGCCACCCTGGCCCTGACCGAGGAGGGCGTGATAGGCGGGGAAGGCCGGCTGCTCGACCTGGCCGACCTGCTCGGCGACCAGGTGGTGGAGGAGACCCGCGAGTTCCGCCACCGGCCGACGGTGCCGCTGGACCCGGCGACCGGCCAGGGCGACGCGCACGTCGCCTTCGCCTTCGCCGCCCACCGCGCCGTCGTCGACGTCGACGTCGAGCTGGGCCTGGTCAAGGTGGTGGAGATCGCCACCGCCCAGGACGTCGGCAAGGCCATCAACCCGCAGGCGGTCGCCGGCCAGATCGAGGGCGGCATCGCCCAGGGCCTCGGCCTGGCGCTGATGGAGGAGATCCAGCTCGAAGGCGGCAAGCTCCGCAACCCCTCGTTCACCGACTACCTGATCCCCACGGTGCTGGACATGCCGCCGGTCCGCGCCGACGTGCTGGAGCTCGGCCACCCCGACTCGCCCTACGGCGTCCGCGGGGTCGGCGAGCCGCCGACGATCTCCTCCACCCCGGCGATCGTGGCCGCCGTGCGGGCCGCCTGCGGCCGGAGCCTGGACCGCGTCCCGGTCCGCCCCGAGGACATCGTGGGCGAGCCCTAGCCGGCGAGCTGGCGACCCAGCTCCGCGGCCTCCCGCTCGACCCGGGCGCGCAGCTCCCGCTTGCCGTCCTCGTCCAGCCAGGTGGCCTCCACCCCGTCCAGGGCGATCCCCACCATGTCCGGCCAGCCGTAGCCGAACGCCTCCATCACCGAGCGGTACTCCCTGCCGAGGTCGAGCTCGGTGAGGGCGGGATCGTCGGTGTTGAGGGTGGCCAGCAGCCCGGCCGCGCGCATCCGCGGGTAGGGGTGCAGCTCCAGGCGGGGCACGGCGTTGGCGATGCGGACGTTGGAGTTGGGGCAGACGGTGAGGGGGATCCGCTCGGCGGCCAGCCGCCTGGTCAGCTCCGGGTCCTGGATCGCCGCCAGGCCGTGGTCGATCCGCTCCGACCCGAGCGCGTCCAGGCCGGCGCGGACGTAGTCCGGCGAGGTGGTCTCGCCCTGGTGGGAGGTGCGCCGCAGGCCCTCGCGGGCGGCCAGCGCGAACGCCTCGGCGAAGTCGCGCGGGTCGATGTCGTGCTCGGTCGAGTCCAGGCCGACGCCGAGCACCCGCTCGGTGCCCGCGGCGCCGGCCCGGCGCAGCTCGACCAGCTCCTCCACCAGCTGGCGGCCGGCGGCGGCGCCGTAGGCCCGGTCGATGTCGGCGATCAGCATGGCGCGGGCGCCGCAGGCGGCCTCGGCGGCCGCCAGGCCCTCGGCCAGCCCGGCGACGACGTCGCCGAGGCGCTGGCCGGCGGCCAGGTGCCTGGCGGGGGTGAAGAACGTCTCCCGGTAGACCAGGCCGTGCTCGGCCCCGTCCACCACGCTCTCGTAGGCCAGCCGCGCCCAGTCCTCGCGGCCGCCGAGGGTGGACTGCACCAGCCAGAACACCTCCAGGAAGGTGTCCAGGCTGGTGTAGTGGTACAGCCGCGTCGGGTCGGCGGTGGGCAGCTCGACGCCGTTGCGGCGGGCGAGGTCGAGCACGGTCTGGGGGCGCATCGTCCCCTCGACGTGGCAGTGCAGCTCGACCTTTGGCAGCCGGTCGAGCGCGGTCGCGACGTCCACTGCTGTCTCCTCCTGCGTGGCTGGCTGGAACCTAGCCGGGCGCCGGCCGCCGGTACACCTCCGGCCGCAGCGTGCCCACGAACGGCAGGTTGCGGTAGCGCTCGGCGTAGTCGAGCCCGTACCCGACCACGAACACGCTGGGGATGTCGAACCCCTTGTACCTGAGCTCCAGGTCGGTGCGGAGCTGGTCGGGCTTGGTGAGCAGGGCGCAGACCTCCAGCGACGCCGGCCGCCTGGGCCGCAGCGTCTCCACCAGGTACTCGAGGGTCAGGCCGCTGTCGACGATGTCCTCGACCAGGATCACGTGGCGGCCGTGGATGTCCTGGTCGAGGTCCTTCAGGAGACGGACGACCCCGGAGGTCTGGGTCGCCGAGCCGTAGGAGGACACCGCCATGAAGTCGACCTCGTGGACGACCGTGAGGGTCCGCACCAGGTCGGCCATGAACACCACCGCGCCCTTGAGGACCCCGACCAGCAGCACCTCGTGGCCGGCGTGGTCGCGGGAGATGCGCCGGCCCAGCTCGCCGACCTTGCCGCGGATGCTCGCCTCGTCGAGCAGCACCGACTCGATGTCCGACTCGAACACGCCGCCTGCTCCTGGAACTCGCCTGCCTGACCGCGGGACCAGCCTACCTGCCGGCGCGACCGGCCTCTCCGGAGTATCAAGTTGCATCTTGACGTATCAGCGATATATCGTTACAGTCGCATCGTCAACCGATACCCAAGGAGGTATGCAGATGCACCGACGGTTCATGCATGGCGGGCCCGGCGAGTGGGACGACCCGCGCGCCGCCTTCGGCCCCTTCGACGTGCCCTTCGGGCCGCCCGGCGCGGCCTGGTTCGGCGGGCCCTTCGGCCACCACGGCCGCGGCCGCCTGCGGGGGCGCATGCGGCGCGGCAACGTGCGCGCCGCCATCCTGGCGCTGCTGGCCGAGCGCCCGATGCACGGCTACGAGATGATCCAGGAGCTCATCGACCGCTCCCAGGGCGTCTGGCGGCCCAGCCCCGGCTCGGTCTACCCCGCGCTGCAGCTGCTCGAGGACGAGGGGCTGATCTCCAGCGAGCAGACCGAGGGCAAGCGGCTCTACTCCCTGACCGACGCCGGCCGCGCCGAGGCCGAGCGCGACCCGTCCGCCCAGGCCCCGTGGGAGGAGGCGACCGAGGGCATCGACCCCGCCGCCTTCCGGCTCCGCGAGGCCGTCGGCCAGACCCTCATGGCGGTCATGCAGGTCGCCAGGGCCGGCAACGAGCGCCAGCGCCGCAGGGCCCTGGAGGTCCTCGGCGAGACCCGCCGCCAGCTGTACGGCATCCTCGTCGAGGACGAGGGCGAGGAGGAGGACGGCGGCGAGTAGCCTGTCCAAGCGGAGGGAGCGATGCCCATGACGACGACTGACGCGCGCGCCGGCGACGGCGCGGCGGCCGGGGTGCCCGACGGCGCCCCGGCCGTGGCCGTGCAGGGCCTGGCCAAACGCTACGGCGAGGTGGAGGCCGTGCGCGGGATCGACTTCGAGGTCTCCAGGGGAGAGACCTTCGGGTTCCTGGGCCCCAACGGGGCCGGCAAGTCCACCACCATCAAGATCCTCTGCACCCTGGCTCGCCCGACCGCCGGGTCGGCGCAGGTCGCCGGCCACCACGTGGTCGCCGAGCGCGACGAGGTCCGCCGCAACATCGGCCTGGTCTTCCAGGAGACCACCCTGGACGGCTACCTGAGCGCCGAGCAGAACCTCCGCTTCCACGCCGAGCTGTACGGCGTCCCCAAGGCGGTGGTGGCCGACCGGCTGCGGCTGGTGCTGGAGATGGTGGGCCTGTGGGAGCGGCGCGCGAGCCTGGTCAGCACCTTCTCCGGCGGCATGCAGCGCCGCCTGGAGATCGCCCGTGGCCTGCTGCACGCCCCGCGGGTGCTGTTCCTGGACGAGCCGACCATCGGCCTGGACCCGCAGACCCGCAGCTCGATCTGGAGCTACATCGAGGAGCTGAAGCGCCGCGAGGACATCACCATCTTCCTGACCACCCACTACATGGACGAGGCGGAGCACTGCGACCGCATCGCCATCATCGACAACGGCCGCATCGTGGTCCTGGACACCCCCGAGGCGCTGAAGGCCAGCGTCGGCAAGGACCGCGTGCAGCTGCACACCGACGACGACGCCGCCGCCATCGCCGCCCTGCGCGACCGGTTCGGCCTGCAGGCCGCCGTCCACGAGGGCGCGGTCACCTTCGCGGTGGCCGCCGGCGAGGCGTTCGTGCCGCGCCTGTTCGCCGAGCTGGGCGTGCCGATCCGCTCGGTCAGCGTCGCCCGGCCGTCGCTGGACGACGTGTTCCTGTCCTATACCGGCAGCACCATCCGCGACGCCGAGGCCTCCGCCACCGACCGGCTGCGCCGCAGCCCGATGGTGCGGGCGGGGAGGAGGAGGTAGCCATGGCCGCCGAGCCGCTGACCATCCCCGGCGACCTGGTCACCGTCCAGGTCCCCGAGCGGAGCTGGCGCCACGACCTGCGCGCCGTGAAGATCGTCTGGCAGCGCGAGCTGATCCGTTTCCTGCGCGACCGCATGCGCATGGTCACCTCGCTGCTGCAGCCGGTGCTGTTCCTGTTCGTGCTCGGCACCGGCCTGTCGTCGCTGGCCTCCCCGCGCGGCGTCAACCTGCGCACCTTCATGTTCCCCGGGGTGCTGGCGCTGGCGGTGCTGTTCACCGCGCTGTTCTCGGCCGCCTCGATCGTCTGGGACCGCGAGTTCGGCTTCCTGCGCGAGATGCTGGTCGCGCCGGTGCGCCGCGGCGCGATCGTGCTCGGCAAGTGCCTCGGCGGCGCCACCGTGGCCACCTTCCAGGGCCTGGTGATGCTCTGCCTGGCCGGCCTGGTCGGCGTGCCCTACTCGCTGGGGCTGGTGCTCACCCTGGTGGTCGAGCTGCTGCTGCTCGCCTTCGCGATCACCGCGTTCGGCGTGATGGCCGCCGCCCGCATCCAGACCATCCAGTCGTTCATGGCCCTGAACCAGCTGTTCCTCATGCCGATGTTCTTCCTGTCGGGGGCGCTGTTCCCGCTGGCCGGCCTGCCGTCGTGGCTGCGGCTGCTGACCCGGGTGGACCCGCTCACCTACGCCGTGGACCCGATGCGCCACGCGGTCTTCGCCCACCTCGGGCTCGGCGAGGCGGCCCGCCGCGCCCTGGTCCCCGGCGTCACCTGGGCCGGCTGGACGGTGCCGGTGCCGCTGGAGATCGTCGTGGTCGCGGCCATCGGCCTGGCCATGCTGGCGGTCGCGGTCGCCGAGTTCCGCCGGGCCGAGTAGGGCCGACGGGCCGGCCGTTCAGTAGCGGCGGCCGCGGACCCGCGCGACGTCGAAGAAGGCGGTGCTGGCCACGGCCATCACCGTCATCACCCCGGCCTGCACCGGGTCGGTGACCACCAGGTCGGCATGCTCCGGCACCGACCCCGCCATGTTCAGGGAGACGACCAGGATGCCGCGGGCGCGGACCTCCTCGACCGCCTCGGTCACCTGTCCGCCCATCAGCGACCCCGCCAGCACCACCGCCACCGCCCGCGGCAGCCTCGCCACCGCCCGCACCGCGTTGGCCAGGTTCTCCTCGCCCACGATCGGGATGGTGTCGACGCTGATCTTCTCGCCGCGGATGTTGTGCCGGTCGGCCTCGCCGATCGCGCCGATGGCGACCTGGCCGACCTGCGCGCCCGCGCCGACCACGATCACCCGCTTGCCGTACACCTGGAACATGCTCGGCAGCCGCCGCACGTCGCGGACCACGTCGATCGCCAGGAACGCCCGCTCCAGGCTGTCGGGATCCTCGACCGCGTCCAGCTCCCAGTAGACGGCGCTGCGGGCGCCGCGCTCGACGATCTCCACCGACAGGATGTCGCCGCCGTGCCGCACGATCGCCGAGGTCATGTCGTGCAGCAGCCCGATGCGGTCGCCGCCCTCCACCAGCACGGCCAGCTGCGGCGGCCGCCGTAGTGGCGCCTCCCGCCCCTGGTCTGCCCCTCCCCCGGTCATCCGCGAGAGGCTACCAGCCCGGCGGCCGTAGACTCCTGGCCGTGTGCGCCTGTACTGGGAAGTGGCCGTTACCAGCTCAGTTAGCGTCAGTTCGACCTGTCTGGCTGGTACCCCTGTTCGGGGTTCCTCGCCCCAAGGAGGGCTTGGTTCTGGTGTCGTTGGCCCCCGCCACCAGGGTGGTCTTCCGGGGCCTCGCACGCCCACCCTGAAGGTGAGCCTGCCCGCCGTGGTCACCCACGAACGGCACCGGGGCGGCAACTCCACCCCGCTGGACAACCCGGTCGCCCACGGCGACCGCTCCGGTCCAGTCACGGAGGTTCAACGCCGCGTTGGCGTTGCGATCCACCAGCCCACCACACCCTGGGCACACCCAAATCCGCTGGCCGAGGGTGAGCTCAGCCAGGTAACCGCCGCAGCCATGGTGGGTCCTGGAGGACGGGTACCAGCGGTCGGCGACCAGCAGCCGCCCGCCCTCCCTCACGGTCTTGTAGGCCAGCAGCCGGCGGACCCGCCCGATCCCTGCCTGGTAGACGCTCCGACGGAATGCCCGCCGGCCCATACTCTTGGCCATCGCGGCCACGTCCAGGTCCTCGACCACCACGGCGCCGTAGCGGCGCGCGAGGGTAGTGGTGAGGGTATGTATCTGGTTGGTGCGGAGGTTGGCCGCCCGCCGGTCCAGGGCCGCCAGCTTGGCGCTCGCCTGGCGGTAGCCTCGGGAGCCGACGAGTCGGCGCGACCGCTGCCGGGCGACCCGGCGGCGCTCCTTGTGTACTGCCGCCCAGGGGGCGGGATGGGCAAGCCGCTGGACGGTGCCGTCGTGGTGGGCGATGACTGCCCACTCGGCGCCGACGCCAAGGTCGATGCCGCAGTGGCCGTCCGGCTCATGTGGCGTGCGCGGCTGCTGGGCAACGATCGCCTGGACCGACACGAACAGCCGCCCGCCCCGCTCCGACACGGTCATTGACAGCACCCTCGCCCCCTGCTTGGCCAGCAGTCGTTCAAGACGGCGGGTGTTCTCCTTGGAGCGCAGCCGGCCGATTACCGGCAGGATCAGGTGGCGGCGGTCGGGCTCCAGCCGCATCGGGCCGGTGGTGAACCGGACTCGGCCGCGGTCGTGCCGACGGGATTTGAACTTGGGGAAGCCGACCGGCCGGCCGGCGCGGCGGCCGTGCCTGCTGTCGGCCCATGCGTGCAGGGCGCTGGCCAGGTCGGCGATCCCAGATGCGTACGCCTCCTTGGAGCACTCCCGCCACCAGGGGGCGACCTGCTGCTTGGTCTGGTTCCACTGCTTGCGCAGGTCGTAGAAACTCCATGCCAGCGGTGCGATGGCGGGGTTGGTGGCCCGCGCATCGAGGTTGGCCTTGATCTGAGCGAGTGCCCAGTTGTGGGCGTAGCGGCGGGCGCCGAAGTGCTGCGTGATCCGCTGCAGCTGCTCTGGGCTGGTTGGCTCGACCTCGAAGCGGAAGCCGCGCGCGACCCAACCGTCGGGAATGGCGAAGAGCCGACCGGTCATCGTTGGTTGCCTGAGCCGCAGTAGTGGTGATGGGAACACATGTTCGGATCATAGCGCTCGGCTCGGGTGCCGCAAGGGGCTCTCCACAGCGTCACCGTCCTGGTGGAGTGATGCGTAGGCAGATTGGCCTCGGCAGTAGCCGGCCGCACGCACATGTTCGCGCCGGCGGTCCAGGCCGACGGGACCTGGCGCTACGCTGCCTCACGATGCGACGGCTGTGCATGCTGGCTTGCGGCAGCGCAGGTGCAGAAACAGCGGGGCAGTCCGCGTCCCCGCCAGCTTGGGATACCGGGCGATGGCGGCATCATCGGCGCAGGGCTCCCCAGCCGCCTCCACCACCAGCCCGGCTGAGACGATCGTGTTCAGCCAGCGGCTCAGCGTCCGCGGGAACCGCGGGATCTGAAGCGGCGGGAGGCCACGCCGGGTGTCCTCGGGCGCGGCGCTGAACAGCCAGGTCGAGATGTAGGGCTCCTGGTTGAAGTAGCCGTCAATGACCCAGCCCACACGGTCGCCACCCGCATCGGTGATCCAGCCGCTGTTCGGCGTGGCTGTGCAGGGATGCTCGATCGAGAGCTGCAAGAACCCGCCCGGTCGCAACACCCGATACACCTCCGCCAACACGACCTCCACGTCGGGCATGTCCATCAGGCTCATGAACGCGGTCGCAAAGTCGAACGCCTCGTGGCCGAACGGGAGGCTGGCGGCGCTAGCGCGCACATACCAGATCCCAAGCGACTGGCGGCGCTCCTCAGCCACCGCCGCGGCCACGAAGCGTCCGGCGATGTCGATGGCGGTCATCCGAGCGCCGCGCTCGGCGAGCCGGCGAGTGTTATGCCCCTCCCCGCAGCCCAAGTCGAGACCGCTGGCCCCGGTGACATCGGGGAGCATCGCAAGGAATGCCGGGGTGTTGACCAGATCCCGATAGACATCGTAGCCAGCACGTGACAGCGCGACCCAGGCGTCCGCGTTGCGGTCCCAGTAGCGGCCCACTTCGACATGGTCCATGGCCGGACCGCGCGCATCGTCGCTTAAGTCGCCCATCCTCTCGGCCTCCTCCATGGCCTGCGTGGCACGACGCCCTACCCGGCATCGCTAGATCCATCATCAGGGTAGGGACCGCCGCCGACCGATCCCCGCGTGTCGACTGGACCCGATCACTCGAACGCCGGTTGCCTTGAGCTGCTGCACGACCCGGAGATCGTGCTGCTGGACGAGCCGACCATCGGCCTGGACGTGGTGGCCAAGGAGCGCATCCGGGGGTTCGTCAGGGAGCGCAACCGGGAGCGGGGCACCACCGTGGTGCTGACCACCCACGACATGAGCGACGTGGAGCGGCTGTGCGAGCGGGTGGTGGTGATCGACCACGGGCGGCTGCTGTTCGACGGCGACCTGGAGCTGATGCGCCGGCGGTTCGGCGCCGAGACGGTGCTGGTGGTCGACCTGGAGGAGCCGGGACCGCCGCTGGCGCTGCCGGGGACGCGGGTGGCCAGGGTGGAGGGGCCGAGGCAGTGGCTGCACTTCCGGCGGGAGCAGGTCTCGGCGGCGCGGGTGGTGGCCCAGGTGGCCGCCAGCGCCAGGGTCAGGGACCTGGCGCTGCAGGAGCCGGCGATCGAGGACGTGGTGCGGCGCATCTACCTGGAGGGGACCGGGAGGTGAAACGGAGCGTGCCGACACGACGGTTAGTCGGACGGAGCCCGTCTGCCGCGCGTCGTTCGCCCGTCCCCCAATCCGGCTGCCAGGCTTCGTTACCGCGGAGTACCCGATGTGAGTGAGGCCTGGTCCTCGCTCGCGTCCGAGGTGGTAAGGAGCGAACTTGCGACTTGCGCCAAGCCCTCGACCACCGACGACCAGCCGCCGCCCGCCAACCGTTCCGCTCCTGCTGATCCTGCTGGCTGTGGTGGTGGGCGGGGCGTTCCCTGCCGACGCCGCCGACGAGGGACCCGAGCCGCTGGCCCCCAGGCGGCTGTTCGACCAGTCAAGGCCCGGCGTCGAGCTCGTCACGGCCAGGTTCTCGGGCGACCTGGCCGTGCCGGTGCCCGAGGTGACACCCGCCAACGAGCGGGCCCTGGAAGCGCGGGTGGTCGACAGGATGCGGCGGGGCGAGATCCCGACGACCGAGGCGGCGGCCCGGAACGCGACCATCGAGGAGATCGCGCGAGACCCGCTCCGCTGGTACACCGCGACGGGCCGCTTCGATCGGAGAAAGGTCAAGCTGGCGGCCTCCGGTTCGGGCTTCACCATCAGTCCCGATGGCTACATCGTGACCAACGCGCACGTGGCCGCGTTGAAGGACCAGGACCTGAAGGCCATCTTCCTTCGCCAGTGGTTCGGTGAAGGCAACCAGGAGTTCATCCAGAAGCTGAGCCAGGGCGGCATCCCGCAGAGCCTGACGGCCAAGTTCCTGAGCGCCATGGTGCGCTGGGCGATGAGGACGGCCCTCTTGTACAACGTCCAGCGGCGGCTCGCCGTCGTCACCCCCAGCGGGAGCGGCGGGGGCACCGCTTCAGGGGGCCGCCCGGCCAGGCTGATGGCTGCCATCGACGAGCTTCCCGGCAAGGACGTGGCCATCCTGAAGGTCGACGCCAGCAACATGGCGACCGTCCCGCTCGGCGACGATACCGCGCTCAGCACCGGGGATCGCCTGTTCGTGCTCGGCTTCCCGGCGCCGGCGACGTTCAACCCGGCGCTGTCCAAGGACAGCCAGAAGGAGCCGACGCTCACCCAGGGCGTGCTCAGCGCCAAGAAGAAGGTCCGCCAGGGCTTCACGGTGCTGCAGACCGACGCCACCATGACCCACGGCAACAGCGGCGGGCCCGTCTTCGACGAGCAGGGCAGGGTGGTCGGGGTCGCCACCTTCGGGTCGGTCGACCCGAGCACCGGCCGCGAGGTGGCCGGCCTGAACTTCGCGGTGCCGGTCTCGGTGGTCAGCGACCTGCTCTCCACGGCCAGCATCGAGCCGGCCGAGGGCGATGCCACCAGGAACTACCGGATGGCGCTGGACGCGTTCGACAGGCAGTGGTACAAGCGCGCGCTGCCGCTGTTCAGGAAGGTCAAGGCGCTGGATCCCAACCATCCCTCGGTGGGCAGGCTCATCGCCGCCTCCGAGGCCGCGATCCGGCAGGGCCGGGACCGGACTCCCCGTGAGGTCGTGGGGTTGCCCGTTGGCGAGTTCGCCGCGGTCGCGGCGGCCGGCGGGCTGGTGGTCGCTGGCGCCCTCGCCGTGCCGCTGCGGCGCAGGCGCCGGGCGCGCCGCCGCGGTGTCCCCGTCGTGTCGGCGTTCCAGCCGGCGCCGACCCCGCCCTCGTTCACCGGCGTGTCGCGGCCCGCCTCGCTGGAACCGGGGGCTGCCGTGGAGGAGGGCGACTGGTTCGACCACCGGCCAGTCCGGGCGGTCGGCACCACGGATCCGTGGCCGCCTGAGGACAGGACCGCCGAGCCGCCCGGGCAACCAGCACTCCCGAACGGGGGACGACACGAGCGCCAACCCGGTCGGCGCGTCGCGTGGTCGGAGCCAACCCCGCCCCTCGTCGGGCAACCGGTCTGCCGGAACTGCGGGCACCGGAGTCCGCCGACCCTCCGCTTCTGCGAGCAGTGCTGGACCGTCCTCGGCTCGGAGGAGTAGTCGCGGGTCACGTGAATGGTCAGTACAGACTCCTGTGCGGCATCTCCGGCGCGGAGCCGACCAGGACCTCCAGTTCTTGAGCCTGATGGTCAGCGGGACGCCGCGTGCGACCCCGGAGGCGGTGCCGAAGCTGTGGGTGATGTCGCTGCGGACGATGCCGCTCTGGGTGAGGATGTTGGCGCCGCTGGAGCCGTCGCCGGGATAGGGTCCGGCGGTCTCCTCGGGGATCC
>DASQWY010000723.1:0-4690 GCA_035640005.1 Actinomycetes bacterium | reverse complement strand
GTGAGGCGCGCGCCTGAGGGGTCGTGGGCGCGGGCGGCGGCCACCAGCAGCGCCGACTCGGTCCACGGGGCGGCCGGGTCGTCGGTGGAGTGCAACGCCAGCAGCGGCGCGCGAAGGCCCTGGAGGCGGAAGGCAGGGGAGAAGGTCCGCCGCACCCGCTGGACCGGGGGCGGCAGGCCCGCGGCCAAGCGGCCGACGCGGGCGGGGTCCCGGTTGGTCAGCAGTGCCACCACCGCCCGCTCGGCTGGGGTCGGCGCCGCCGGGACCGAGCCGTTGGACCTGGTGCTGGCGAGCGCGGCCCGCACGGCAGCGGCCTGCGCCGGAGGCAGCAGCGACAGTACGGCCGAGCGGACCAGCGCGGCGCCCTCGGGGACGGTGTGCCAGGGGATCGTGCGCCCGTGGTAGACGGTCGCGCCGGTGACGGCCGCCCCGGCCAAGTCCGCCAGGTCGTAGAAGGCACCGAAGGTGGCCACGAACGCCACCGTGGCGGCGAGCGGTGGGCTGGCGGCGGCGACGACGGCCAGCGCCCCGCCCCAGGAGATCCCGAGCAGCCCAACCTGTCGAGGGTCCACGCGGGGGAGGGCGGTGAAGGCCTGAACGGCCGCGGTGATCCGCTGGAGGTCGGCGGCGTCCAGGGCGTTGGTGCGCAGCGCCAGGTCGGGCACCAGCACCGCCCGGCCAGCCTCCGCCAGGGCGCGGGCCAGCCGCACCAGCTGGGGGTCGTGGCGGCCGAGCGGGGCGGCGCCTGGGACGACGACCACGCCTGGCAGCCGGCGGCCGCGGGCGGGCAGCCACAGCGACGCGGTCGTGGCGGTGGTGGTCTGGCCGAGCCGGATCGTACGGGTCACCGGGCCGCCTGCGGCCAAGGTGGGCAGGTGGAACGGTGGGCGGGGCATGGCGTCCAGCAGCAGCCGCGCGGCGACGTAGTCGCGACGCTCGGCGGGCAGGTTGACCACGGCGACGGCCAAGGCCGCGGCCGTGAGGCACAGCGCAACCCGCCGGGGCCGTAGCCAGCGCCAGCCTGCTCGCCTGTCACCATGAGCCATGCCCGATCGTAGGCGCCATCGGCTTCATCCCGAGGGGCCGACGTTGGTTCGCAGCCACTCGTTGAGCGGCCGGGAGCGCCGCAGGAAGGCCACCAACCGGTCCTTGGCCCGGCGGGTGCCTAGCCAGGCGCCCGCCGGCCACTCCTGCCAGGTGGTCAGGCCCTTGTAGCGGAGCAGCTCGATCCTGGGATGGTCCTTCGGGTAGCCCTTGGGGGCGGTCTTCAGCGCCCCGTGGCCGCTGGCGTCCAGGCCGGCGGCCCTGGCCTCCGCGACGATGCCGGCGAGCCCCGCACCGGACCGGTCGTCGGCGACCGCCCGCCGGTAGCGCTCCAGCTGGTCCGGGGCCATCTCCCACATGCCCGCGCCGGCCGCGAGCCCCTTCGCCGACAGGTGCAAGTAGCCGTCGCCGACGGTTGCGCCGATGTGCGTCTTGTACGGGGTCTTGTCGGCGCTGAAGCGGACGTCGCGGTAGGGCCGGAAGATGCGGCCCTCGCCGAACTCCGGCGCCAGCTCCGCCAGCAGCTCCTCCATGGGCTGGCGGACCAGCTCCTCGTAGACGCCCCGGTTCCGCTGCCAGTAGGTCCTCGAGTTGTCCACCTCCAGGCCCTCGAAGAACTCCAGGGCCTCCATGGGCCAGCCGCGAAACGCCATGCTCCAATCCCCTCCCCTGGGTGTGTGGCCCCCGGGATCGTGCCGCGGTCGGGGCTGGCAGTCCACCCGCGGCGGCGTGGCGTCGCTCATTGCAGGGCGGAGCGGGCGAACACGCGGATGGCGACCGTCATGAGCGTCGCGGCGAACACGGCCACCACGGCAAGGCTGAGGGCGGCCATGGTGGTGGCGCTGGCCATCCCCCAGATGTGGTGCAGCCCGGTGGCGTCGCCGAGCAGTCCGTAGCGCAGCAGCGCCAGCCCGTGGGTGAGGGGCAGGACCCTGGCGAACCAGGTGAGGAAGTTGGGGAGGGCGGTGATCGGGAACAGCGAGCCGGCCAGGAACCAGGGGACGATCGCGATCGCCGGCACCCGGGCAATGTACTCCTCCTGCTTGGGCACCCGGCTCGCCAGGACCTCGGCAGCGCCGTACATCCCGACGGTGAACAGGATCGAGGTGGCCGCGAACCATCCCACCCCGGTGGCGCTGGCGCCGAGGTGGATGCCGCGGGCGACGGCGACGGCGATCAGGGCCGCCAGCTGGAGGGCGGTCACCGCCGTCGCCACCGCGAGGTTGCCGAGCACCAGCAGCCCGCGGGGGACGGGCGCGGCCAGCAGCTCGCGCTGCGCCCCGCTGTCGCGGTCGATGATGACGCTGAGCCCGGCGAACATCGTGTTGAGGGGGATCAGTAGGCCGATGGTGCCGATGGCCACGAACGACTCGTAGGCGGAGCTGGTGTGCAGCGCGGACTTGAGGGCCGGGGCGATCACCAGCGCGAACAGCACCGGGGTGAGCAGCGGGACGACCAGCTCCCTCGGCGTTCGGGCGGTGAGCTGGAAGCGTCGGCGGGCCAGCGTGCCGAGCGGTCGCAGGTCGATCCCTTCCGCTTGGCGGCTCCCGCGGTTGGTTCGGGTGGTTGTGGCGGTGGCGACGGTGGCCATCGGATGCCCCTTTCCTTGTCTCTCAGGCGGCCTCGGCGATGCGGTCGCCGGTGAGCCGCAGGTACACGTCGTCAAGCGTCGGCTGCCTGGTGCTGATCGAGGTGGCCGTCAGCCCGAGCTCGGCGATGGTTGGGATCGCCTGGCCGGCGGCCTGATGGTGCAGGGGCACGGTGAGCGTGGAGCCCACGGCGAACGCGTCCTCGCCGCCGATGCCGCGTGACCGCAGCAGCGCCAGCGCCGCCTGGGGATCGCCTCCGACCCGCAGCTCCAGGATCTCCCGACCGAGGGTGGCCAGCAGCGCGGCCGGGGTGTCCAGGCCGACGATGCGCCCCTGGTGCACGATCGCGATGCGGTCGCACAGCCGCTCCGCCTCGTCGAGGTAGTGGGTGGTGAGCAGGATCGTCAGCTCCGCGTGGTCGCGCAGGCCGGCGATGACGTCCAGCAGCTCGTAGCGGATCCTCGGGTCCAGCCCCACGGTGGGCTCGTCGAGGAACAGCACCCGCGGCCGGGACAGCAGCGCGCGGGCGATCTCCAGGCGGCGCCGCTGGCCGCCGCTGTAGCTCGCGACCTCCCGGTCGAGCAGGTCGCTGAGGCCGAACGCGTCGGCGACGCCAGCGATGCGCCGCCGGACCTCGTAGCCTGGAACGCCCCACAGCCGCGCGTGGATCTCGAGGTTGCGCCGCCCCGTGAGTGGCCGGTCGACCACGGGGTCCTGGAACAGCACGCTGGAAACGCGCCGGGCCTCGAGGGGGCTGGTCGCCACGTCGAACCCGGCCAGCCGGGCGGTCCCGGCCGTGGGCGCGATGGTTGTCGTGAGCATGCCGATGGTCGTCGACTTGCCGGCGCCGTTCGGGCCGAGCAGGCTGAACACCTCACCCCGGGCGACGTCGAAGTCGATCCCCTTCACCGCCTCGACCCCTCCCGGGTACGTCTTGCGAAGCCCGCGCACCTCGATCGCAGGTGTGGCGTGGGGCGCGGTCTCCCACCGGTCTTGCGTCATGTGTCCTCCCTTCGTGTCATGGCGGCCCGTCACATGGTCCGCGGTCGGTTCGTCAGTGGTGATGACGGACGTATCAGGGAGGATGTGACGGTGAACGACCGAGACTTTCTGGCGGAGCGATTCGAGACCTTCCGCCCTCACCTGCGCAGCGTGGCCTATCGGATGCTCGGGTCGATGAGCGAGGCAGAGGATGCGGTCCAGGAGGCGTGGGTTCGGCTGGACCGTTCCGACATGGACGGGGTCCAGAACCTGCAAGGCTGGCTCACCACGGTGGTCGGTCGGGTGTGCCTGGACATGCTGCGCTCGCGCCGGTCGAGGCATGAGGAGTTCGCGGGGACCAACCTGCCCGAGCCAATCGTGACCCTCCCCGACGACGAGGGCCCCGAACAGGAGGCCGAGCTCGCCGACTCCGTCGGCCTGGCCCTGCTGGTGATCCTCGAGACGCTGACGCCGGCGGAACGGCTGGCATTCGTCCTGCACGACATGTTCGCGGTGCCGTTCGAGGACATCGCCGGGATCGTCGGCCGCACTCCCGCGGCGGCCCGTCAGCTGGCGAGCCGAGCCAGGCGGCGCGTGCAGGGCGCGACTCCGAAGCCCGACGCGGACCTGGCTCTGCAGCGAAGTGTGGTGGATGCGTTCCTGGCCGCCGCCCGGTCGGGTGACTTCGAGGCCCTCGTGGCCGTTCTGGACCCGAACGTCGTGTTCCGTGTCGATACGGGGGCCCGTCCTCCGTTGCCGCGGCCCGCGGTCGTCGGGGCGGCCTCCGTGGCGGAGACCGTGCTGGCCCGAGGCGCTTCCTTTGCCCCCCACGCTCGGCCGGCCGTGGTCAACGGATCGGCGGGGGCCATTGTGGTCATCGGGGGAAGCGTCCGTAGCGTCGTCGGGTTCACCGTCGCCGGCGGGCGGATCGTCTCGATCGACGTCGTGGCGGACCCCGCGAAGCTGCAGGGCCTGGCCATCGAGGCGTGACCGGCGCGGACCCGTCATCATCGGCACCCATTAGAGAGGGAGCAGACGATGGCGGAATCGAGCACGAGGATGCAGCACCATCTCGC
>DASQWY010000722.1:0-3006 GCA_035640005.1 Actinomycetes bacterium | reverse complement strand
GGCGACCGCCGCGCCCAAGCCCGGGTCAGCGTCGCGGCGCACCAGCACAGGTGCCAGCGCCTGGACCGCGACCACCAGCACGCCCAGCCAGAACACGGCCGCGACCGAGCTCGGGAAGAACCGTCCGAAGCGCCCGGTCAGGGTCAGCGAGCTGCCAAACCCGAGCGCCATGCGCCCGACCTCCTGCAGCAGGCGAGCGGCGCCGAGGTCCTCCGCCACGTCGCGTGCGTTGGCGAGCAACCCGAGGATGCCGTAGCCGGCGGTAACGGCGATGACGGCCAGTGCAGCCGCCGCCGTCGCGCGGCGCTCGGCTGGACCGGCCCGGGCGGTGAACCGCCTGCCCTGCCCCGCGAGCAGCCCCGCCAGGAACGCCTCTGCGACGGCCTCCTCGAAGTCCAGGCCCTTGAGCAGGTGCAGCACCGCGCTGCCGGCAAGCAGCACGACGGCCACGAGCCAGGCCGTCCGGCGTCGCCGGCGCAGCCCGCTGGCCAGCAGGAGCAGCCCGATCCCGGCAGCTGCCGTCACCACCGTCGCGGCTCGGGAGAGCGGCCCTGGCACCAGCCGGGAGAGCAGGTCCAGCCGCCGGCGCTCGGCGGGCAGCAGGGCCGATCCGAGGTTCAGCGCGCCCGCCGCCAGCGTGAGCAGGGCCGCCACCCTCGGGGCCGGGTCGCGCCGCCCGGCGGGCGGAAACGGCACACCGGCCGTTGAGACGGCGGCATCCCGGTCCTTTGTGCCGGGACCTGGGCCGCGGAGCAGCGCGCCAGCCGAGCGCGCACGGTCCCGGCTCAGACGCATCCGGCCACGCCGGCCGGCCCCCCTGGTGGCACCGCCCATCGCCATCGCCTCTGGCCACCACGTCAGAAGCCGACCGAGCGGCGCGCCAGCGCAGAACGGCGCTGCCCGTCACGTGGCCTCATGGTCTGAACGGCACCCGTTCCTGTTGCCCTTCGAGGGCTGCGCGCAGCAGCTGGCGCTCGCGCTGCAGCTCGGCCAGTTGCGCGTCGATGTCCAGGAGCTCGCCGATCAGGCGGCCGGCCTTGCGGGCGGTTTCGGGCGGCTGCTCGGGGCCGAAGACCACCAGGCACACGAGCAGGATCACGAAGATCCCACCGATGCCGATGCCGATGCCGATGCCGATGCCGACGTTGAACATCCACCAGCCTCCGACCGGCGGGCTGGCCGGACGACGTTCCAGGATCCGGCCATGCGCATGGAACATGGAACTAGGACCACCGTGAAGCTGCGATGAGAGGGCCACGATCCGTCCGCTCACGGTGCTCGGCGGCGCTCCACCGGCAAGACCAGTGTCTCGCCCGTTGGGCTCACCGAGTTCTCATCCTGCCGATGAGACCCTGACCCAGGGCGCTCGCGTTCGTCGTCCCGGCGCGATACGCCACGGTCGTCACCACCTCCACGCCAAGGAAGTGCCCAGTGGACGACAAGTACCTCATCGTGATCCTGGTGCTCGTCATCCTGTTCGGCGCCAGCCGCCTGCCATCGACGGGCCGCAACGTCGGCCAGGGGATCCGGGAGTTCAGGAAGGGCATCGCCGAGGCCGCCCAAGACGAGGTCGCCGACCCGACGGCAACGATCAGAGCAACCCTCAGCTCGGACGGGGCGTGTAGCCGACCGGTTCGAGCTCCATCCAGGTCCGGCCTGGGTGGAGCGGGATGGTTGCGCCACTGTGGCCGACCAGCCGCATCACCGACCCGATCGACGGTCGCTCCCAGGTTCCCTGCACGACCCGGCCGTCCCGGAACACCCAGCAGGTCCCGCGGCCGACGACGATCACGTTGGGGTCGGGGTTGCCGAGCGAGTCGACCAGCCCAGGGATCGTGCCGACCTTGACCCGCAGCACGATCACGTTGGCGGCAGTGATGCCGGCTCCCGAGGCCACCGTTGCCCGCCTGCCACCCTGGAAGCGATCCCACATCCTGGCCTTCGGATCCCAGCGCCAGCCCGCCGTATAGTCAGGTACCGCCGAGAACGGCACGGCCACGCGCTGGACCCGCCGACCGGCAGGCGGCCGGGTCGCGAACCGGAACAGGGCCGGTGGCGGGCCAGGGTGCGCGCCGAGCCGGGCCGCGGCCCGGTAGAGCCGGTCGGTGGAGGCGTACAGGTTGTGGGGGGCCGGGCGGCTGGCCACCCGGAAGTAGGCGTCCGGCGCCCGCTCGGGCGGAAGCAGGACCGCCTTCGAGTCCGCCCGGACCGGGGCGATCTCCCCCTCGGCGGCGCCGGCGTAGCCGAACAGCCCCCCGCCGAGCTGGCGCAGCAGGGTGGCGTCGACCGGCCGGGCCGACCGGACGGGCCCGACCATCGCGGCGTCGCGGGACTGGAAGGTGGCCAGGAAGCGGGTGATCCCGCCTTCGACGAGCTGCTCGGTGACCAGGTCGGCGGCGTCCAGGCCGGCCTGGGGGCGGGCCTCGGGGGTGTTCTCCACCTTGATCGACAGGGCGGCACGAGCCGCCGCGGCCGCGGTTCCGGCCGGCAGCCCGGTCAGCGGGTAGGCCGCCGGCCGTGGCGTGGCGGTCGTGTTGGGCGCCGTGCCGCCGGTCGAGCCGGTGGCGGCCGGCGGCCTGGCGCCGTGGCCGCACCCGGCCAGCAGCAAGAGCAGGACGATCCCGGCCGTGAAGGGCGGGACTCGTCGGCGAGCGGACCGCGGATGCATGCCAGCAGGCATCCTCGCTGTTCGATCATGAGAAGCGGGTGAGGCTACGGGCCGCCCGGGCGGGCGGCGACGGCCGGGCCGGCTGGCGCGGCGGTGCCGCGGTGCCGCCCGGCCGGCCCGAGCGCGAACGCGCGCAGCAGGTTGGTGGTGACCGCCCGCACCACCTGGGCGGTGCGGGCCGAGCGCCGGCCGGCGGTGCAGGCGCGGTCCAGCTGGCAGACCCACGAGCCGGTGCCGGCGTCGAACACCCCGGCCCCGCTGGCCCGCCAGGTGTAGTAGGTGGCGTCGGCGAAGCCGGCGCGGCCGTGGCAGCGGACCGGCGAGTGCAACAGCAGCCG
>DASQWY010000721.1:0-2771 GCA_035640005.1 Actinomycetes bacterium | reverse complement strand
CTGATGACCGACCTGCGCTACTTCGACCTGCGCGACCCCTGGCTGGAGGGCCCGGAGTAGCGGGGTCCGGGGGGGTCAGCCGGTGGCGGGTGGGTGGCCGGTGACCAGGACGAAGTGGTAGCGGCCGAGGGCGCGCTGCTCCACGGCGACCTCGGCGAAGCCGGCGGCGGTGGCGCGGCTGGCCAGCTCCTCGGCCCGCTGCGGGCTGGCGGCGTGGTGCCGGAACCAGCCGCCCGGGCGGGCGAGGCGCTCGGTCAGCAGCAGGCGGCCGCCCGGCGCCAGCACGCGGCGCAGCTCGGCGAGCCCCTGGTCCACGTCGGTCCAGTGGTGCACTGAGCTGACCGCCCAGGCAACGGTGGCGGCGCCATCCTCCAGCGGGATGCGTTCCGCGGTGCCGTCGAGCACCGTGACCGACGCGCGCAGCCGCGCCGGCGTGAGCCGCCCCGCCAGGCGCCGCATCTGCGGCGCCGGCTCGATGCCGGTGGCGGCGGCGCCACGCCGTGCCGCCTCCCGGAGGAAGGTGCCGGGACCGCAGCCCACGTCCACGACCCGGTCGCCGGGCGCCACCCCGGCCAGGTCGACGACGGCCCGCGCGAGGCGGCCGCGCCGCACCGCCATCGCCACACCCGCGGCCAGGCCGAACAGCCCGCCGAACTCGCTTCCGGCACCGTGACGTGCGGCTGTCCGTGCCATCTGAGCTCCTCCTCTTGAGAAACGCTCGGCCCTCGACCATTGGTAGTACCCATGTCGGGCGCCAGGTGCAAAATCTCGGCGTGCGTGTGGCGGTGGTGGCCGAGCCCGATGGCGGGGGCCTGTTCCAGGCCCTCGGGGAGGACGGCGCCCCGGCCGGGCCGGTGCGGCGGGCGGGCGACCTGGTGGCCGCGGTGCGCGACCTCGAGCGGGCCGAGCGGCCCCGCTGGGTGTGGGCGGCCACCGAGGACCTCTACCCCCGGCTGCTCGGCGCCGGCGTGCCGGTCGCGCGCTGCCACGACCTCGCCCTGACCGAGGGCCTGCTGCTGGCCTACGAGGGCCGCTGGAACGAGCCGCGGTCGCTGGCGGCGGCATGGGCGCGGCTGCGGGGCCTGCCCGTCCCGGACGAGCCGCGCCTGGCGGCGCGCGAGCGCCAGCCGGCCCTGTTCGAGCTGGCGCCCGAGCGCGCCGGCCTGCCGGCGGAGGGCGAGGACCTGCTGGCCGCGCTGGTCGCCGTGCACGGCGCGCAGCAGCGCCGGCTGGACGCGGCGGAGCACCCCGAGCGCCTGCGGCTGCTGGCCGCCGCGGAGTCCGCCGGCGCCCTGGCGGCGATCGAGATGCGCGAGGCCGGCATGCCCTGGCGCGCCGACGTGCACGACGAGCTGCTGACCGAGCTGCTGGGACCGCGCCAGGCGGCCGGCATGCCGCCGCGGCGACTCCAGGCCCTGACCGAGCGGATCGCCGCCGCCTTCGGCGGCCGCCGGGTCAACCCCGATTCCCCCAGCCAGGTGGTGCGGGCGCTGGCCGCCGACGGCGTGAACGTCCCCTCGACCCGGTCCCAGGTGCTGCGCGGGGTGGAGCATCCCGCCGTGCCGCTGCTGCTGGAGTACAAGGAGCTGTCGCGGCTGCACTCGGCCTATGGCTGGTCCTGGCTGGAGGCCTGGGTGCGGGAGGGCCGGCTGCGGGCCGAGTACGTCCCCGGCGGGGTGGTGTCCGGGCGCTGGGCGACCCGCGGCGGCGGCGCGCTGCAGATCCCCAGGGCGGTGCGCCGGGCGGTGGTCGCCGACCCCGGCCGGGTACTGGTGGTGGCCGACGCCGGCCAGCTCGAGCCGAGGGTGCTGGCGGCCGTCTCCGGCGACCGCGGGCTGGCCCGGGCCGCCGGCACCGACGGCGACCTGTACGCGGTGCTGGCCACCGAGGCGTTCGGCGGCGACCGCTCCGAGGCCAAGGTGGCGCTGTTCAGCGCCATCTACGGCGGCGCGCAGGGCGGTGGCAGGGCCGCCGAGCTGCTCGGCGTGCTGCGCCGCCGCTTCCCGGACGCGATCGGGCACGTGGAGGCGGCCGCCCGCGCCGGCGAGGAGGGCAGGCTGGTCCGCTCCTGGCTCGGCAGGACCTGCCCGCCGCCGTCGGCGAGCTGGCTGGAGCTGACCGCCCGCGCCGGCGCGCCGGGGCTGGACGACCCCGAGGACCGCAGGGCCCGCCGGGCGCTGCGGGACCGCGGCCGCTTCACCCGCAACTTCGTCATCCAGGCCAGCGCCGCCGACTGGGCGCTGGTGCTGCTCGCCGGCCTGCGCCGCCGGCTCGCCGGGCTGGCCGGCGCGGAGCTGGTCTTCTTCCAGCACGACGAGGTGGTCGTGCACTGCCCGCGGCCGCTCGCCGGGGAGGTCGTCGCGGCGACGGCGGACGCCGGCGAGGAGGCGCGGCGGCTGCTGTTCGGCGGCACCCCGGTGCGCTTCCCGCTCAACACCGGCGTGGTCGACTGCTACGCCGACGCCAAGTAACCGGCGCGGCGACGGCGGTTACATGGCTGTTGCCCGACGGTTATGGCCGCTCTGGTTACCTCTTCGAGCCTCACCTATCTCGAAGGGAAGGAACGCATGACAGGTATGTTGGCAAGCGCCTCCCAGCGATGGAGCTCGCCTCGATGGCGACTGCTGTCGGTGATCGTCGTGCTGGCACTGGTCGTCACCGGAATCATGGTGAGCGCCAACGCGGCCAAGGCGTATCCGCGCTCGAGCTTCAGCGTCGGTAGCAGCAGCGACGGCAGGACCGCCGGAAACTTCGTCTGGTACAACCGGTCG
>DASQWY010000720.1:0-5581 GCA_035640005.1 Actinomycetes bacterium | reverse complement strand
GCCAGGTCCGCGGCACCCTTGCCGGGGCCGTCCGCCACCTGGCCGCCCCCGCCGGCATCGCGGTGGTCACCGTCCCCGCCCGCGGCACCTCCAGCGGTTGCCCCCGCTGCCTTGGAGCGCTCCACCACGCCCCCGCCCCCGACCGTGCCAGCATGCGTGGGTGGAAGTGGGCAGTCTGCAGTCGCTGCGGGCTGTCGTGCGACCGCGACCACGCCGCCGCCGAACGGATCGTCGCCCGCGGCCTGCTCGGCCAGGCCGCAACCGTGACCGACCGCAGGTCGGGGGCCTGGCGCATCCCCACCACGGTCGACGGGCCGGTCGCCCGTGCCCGCCGCCCCCGCGCGCGGCCGCCCAGGCGCACCCGGTCGGTCCGCCGACGCCAGCGGCTGGCGGCGGCACGGTCCTACCGGCCTGCCACGACCGCCCAGCCCGGCCGCGCCGCCACGGCAGCCAAGATCTCCCGCCGCGCGCCCGACCGGCGCGCGGTTCCCGCCCCCGCAGCCACCATGGCTGCGGGCAAGCGTCCGGCGGGACCGATGCCCCAGACCCTTCCCTACCGCGCCGCGGGAGGAGGGTCAGGCTCGGCACGCGATCGCCTGCACCGACCCGACCGCATGCGGTCGGGTGCCGCGTGGGGCTTCCACCAGACGGTCCGCGCGACCACGGTCGTCCCCCTGGGCGGCCTCAACGCGCATCCGAACGGCCACGCCCCACCCGGAATGCCAGGATCACAGGCAACTGCAGGCGTTCAGCGACGCTACCTCGGTAGCCCGCTCGGCGCGGCCGGTCAGCTCAGCTCACCGGTCAGCTCAGCTCAGCTCAGATGATGCCCTGCTCGCGGGCTGCCCCGCGGACGCTCTGGGCGGCCTGCGGCGAGACCCGCTTGTCCCTGGCGAGGATGCGCGCCTGGAACGCGGCGACGTCGGCGGCGTCGGCGAACTGGGCGGTCGGCCACAGGTTCTGCAGCGTCTGGTACATGATCAGGGTCGCCTCGGTGATGCCGAGGTCCTGGCAGATCAGGTAGAACCAGCGGTTGGGGATGCCGGAGTTGAGGTGCGGGTCGCCGCCGGCGACGTAGCCGCTCATGTCCCGCGGCTGCGGGTCGTGGCCGAGGATGGGGTCGTCGTAGGCGGTGCCCGGCTCGGCCATGCTGCGGATTGCTTCGCCGAATAGCTGGTCGGCCATGACTCCCTCGCCGATAAGGAAGTCGTGACTGCCAGCGTCCTTCTTGCTGACCCAGGCGTCGACCGCGGTGCCGAACATGTCGCTGAACGACTCGTTCAGCGCGCCGGTCTGGTCGTTGCCGTAGTTCAGGCCGGCCGTGTACTGGGTCACGCCGTGGGTCAGCTCGTGGGCGGCGACGTCGGTGTCCTCGGTGAAGTCCTTGAAGATGACGTTGTCGCCGTTGCCGAACACCATCCGGCTGCCGTCCCAGAAGGCGTTGTCGAAGTCGACGCCGTAGTTGACGTTGGCGTCCAGGTTGAGGCCGGCGTTGTCGATCGAGTTGCGGCCCAGCAGCTGCCGGTAGAAGTCGCGGGTCGCCCCGAGCCCGTCGTAGGCGAGGTTGGCGTTCTGCTGCACCACCGCCGGGTCGCCCTCGCCGCGGACCTCGGCCGCGTCCAGGGTCCAGGTGTTCTGGTCGTCGTAGATGACCCGCGACGCCGTCCCGGGCGCCGGCGTGGTCAGGGCGGCCATGTCGATCCCCTGCCGCCGGCGCTGGTCGCGCAGGCGCTGCGACAGCAGTGCCGTCCGCTGCGCCGGGCCCGGCTCCAGCGAGTCGCGGGCCTGGACCCTGGCGATGTGCGTGAGCATGTGCTGCGGGACGAAGAAGCAGAGCGGGACGTGCACGTTGACCCCCCCGGGTGGTCGTCGGACTGGGACCGAGCCGCGACTGCAAGGCAAGCTACGCGGTCCTGTCGAAACCCGCAAGCATCTTGAGCCGGCCTAGCGCTGTGACGGTCGTCACCACCACACCGTTTGTTGTCATCCTCCGAAGGGAATCGCCACGATATGCACCCCAGTGACCGCAGTCCGAAGGACCTGCCCGACCCGCTCGAGCTGGTCGAGCGGTTGTTCCCCGTCAGCGCCACGCCGCCGCTGCTGCCCGGCGACCGCTGCCTGCTGGACGGCGACCCGCGCCCCTGGCGGGTCGCGGCCATCCACGGCGACACCGCCATCGTGTACCTGGCCTACGCGCCGAGCGCCAGCCACCGCCGGGTGCTGCTGGACGACTGCATTCCTCTGCCGGAGCGCGAAGCCGGCTAACATCCCCCGCCAACACTCGCCCCCCTCGTCCGTCGTATCGGCTGAGGGAGCACCGACGGCGGAGGAGGCCGGCATGTGGGTGGACACCGGGGCGGAGGTCCAGGCGAGGATGCGGGACCGGGTCCGCGAGGCGGAACGGCGGCGGCTGGCGGCGTCGGCCAGGGCGGGCCGGGCGGGGATCCGGCCGCTGGCCGGCTACGGCTGGCGGCTGCGGCAGGCGGCGGGCTTCGGGCTGGTGCGCACCGGCCTGCGGCTGCTGGACGCCGGGAGGGCGTGAGGTGGCCGACAGGCGCCCGCAGGGCGAGATCGAGGACGTCGCCGTGCTCGACCTCACCCCCATGACCTCGCCGGAGGAGCTGGCCGGCATCACCCGGATCAGCGACGTGGCGGTGCTGCTGGTGCCGGAGTCGCTGCTGCCCGCGGTGGTCGGCATCCCCATGGACGACGTGGCCATGGTGATCCCGGTGCCCGAGGGGGTCGAGGTCCGCAAGCACACCGGCTCGCTGGTGATGGGCGGGGAGGCGCTGGCCTCCGAGGACGCCGGGGACGCCGCCCTGATCGTGGTCGGCACGCTGGTGCTGACCAGCCCGGTCCGGAGGGTGGCCTACCGGCAGGTGATCGTGCTGGGGCTGGTGCTGGCGCCGCACGGCAGCGAGGCGGCGCTCGGCGGCGGGCTGACGCGGGTGACCGGCTCGGTCGACTACTACCCCCACGTCGAGGGGCAGGAGGTCAGGGTCTCCACCGGCCAGCTGCGGGCCGGCGGGGAGGTGCTGGCCAACGCGGCCGGCAACCCCGGCGACGTGCTGGTGGTGGCCGGGCAGCTGATCGTCACCGGTCCGGTGACCACCGTCGGCTACCGGCGGATCGTGGTCGCCGGCCAGCTGCTCGCCCCCCGCGAGAGCCAGCCGCTGCTCGGCCCTGTCGCCATCGTCAAGGGCCAGCTCGTCTGGTACAGCGGGCAGCCCCGCTTCTTCGTCGGCAAGGAACGGTTCGGGCGCTCGTTCTTCGAGCTGGTGGACGAGCCGCTGACCCTGGCGCTGGTGGGACGGTTCGAGATCGACCCCGAGGTGCCGGCGCAGCTGCTGCGGGAGAAGGTCGCCGAGATCACCCTGGTCGGCAAGCTGGTCGCGCCGCGGGCGCTGGCCGGGGTGCTGCAGCTGCTGACCACCGAGAAGGTCGGCGAGATCACGGTGGCCGAAGATGCCGACGAGCCGCGATGACGACGCGGCGGTCTTCACCCGGATCTTCGAGCTGCACCGCCACGCCGTGCACGCCTACTTCCTCGGCCGCGTCGCCGACCCGGAGCTGGCCCGCGACCTGCTGCAGGAGAC
This sequence comes from Actinomycetes bacterium, assembly GCA_035640005.1. Classification (GTDB taxonomy): domain Bacteria; phylum Actinomycetota; class CALGFH01; order CALGFH01; family CALGFH01; genus DASQWY01. The sequence continues at coordinate 1,985 of DASQWY010000720.1, read as the reverse complement.
CTTCCTGCGGGTGTGGCGGCGGCTGTCGGAGCTGGCGCCGCTGCCCGCCGGGCAGCAGCGCGCCTGGATCTTCACGGTCGCGCGCAACCTGGCGATCGACAGCTACCGCGCCGGCGCCGCCCGCCGGGCCGCCGAGGACGCGCTGCGCCGCGACGCCGCCACCCGGCAGGCCACCATCGCCGGCCCGCACCAGCAGGCGGAGCTCGGCGAGCGCCTGGCCCGGCTGGACGCCGCCATCCGCCGCCTGCCCGAGGACCAGCGGGTGATCCTGTCGATGGCCACCACCGGCGGCATGACCAGCCGCCAGATCGGCGAGGCCCTCGGCGAGCCGCCCGGTACCGTCCGCTACCGGCTCAGCCTGGCACGCAAGCAGCTCGCCGCCGCGCTCGACCTGGACCTGGAGGAGCAGCCATGAGCGGGCCCGCGATCGACGAGCTGGACCGGCTACTGGCCGCGTGGGCGCAGGCACGGCGCCTGCCCGACGCCGACGCCGCGCGGATCCGCCAGGCGATCCTGCCGGCGGTCCCGACGCTGTCGGCGAGCTGGTGGTCGGACTTCAACAGCAAGCTCAGCAGCGCGATCGCGCGCGCCACCGCCACCCCGGCCCCCGCGCTCGCGGCCCTCCAGTAGCGCCGGCTACCCCAGGCAGGCGGCGAGCGCGGCGGCGTCGAGGTTGCCGCCGCTCAGCACCACGCCGACGCGGGCGCCGCGGGCGGCACCGGTCGCCAGGGCCGCCAGCGGCAGGGCGGCGGACGGCTCGATCAGCTGCTTGGTCCGCGACCAGGCCAGCGCGCACGCCGCCAGCAGCTCGGCCTCGCCGACGGTCACGATCCCGTCCACCAGCCGGCGCATCACCTGGAAGTTCCGCTCCCCCACCGCCAGGCTGCGGACCCCGTCGGCGATCGTGACCGGCGCGGCCGGCAGGCTGACCCGCTCGCCGGCGGCCAGCGACGCCTGCGCGTCGGCCGCGGCCGCCGGCTCCACCCCGACCACGCGGGTCGCCGGCGAGCGGCCCTTGACCGCCGCGGCGGTGCCGGCCAGCAGCCCGCCGCCGCCCACGGGCACCAGCACCAGGTCCAGGCCGGGAACCTCCTCCACCAGCTCCAGGGCGGCGGTGCCCTGGCCGGCGATCACGTCCCAGTCGTCGAACGGGTGCACCAGGTGCAGGCCGCGCGCGGCGGCCAGCTCGCGGACCACCCGCTCGCGGGTCTCGGGGGTGACCCCCTCCTGCAGCACCTCGCCGCCGTAGCCGCGGGTGGCGGCCACCTTGGCCGGGTTGGCGTCCCGCGGCATCACCACCAGCGCCCGGCCGCCGGTCTCGGCGGCGGCCAGCGCGACCGCCTGGGCGTGGTTGCCGGAGCTGACCGCGATCACCCCGCGGGCCCTGGTGGCCTGGTCGAGGGCGAGCAGCGCGCTGAACGCGCCCCGCGCCTTGAACGCCCCGACCCGCTGCAGGTGCTCGGCCTTGAGGAACACCCGGCAGCCGAGCTCCCGGTCCAGCAGGCGCGAGCGGAGCACCGGGGTGCGGTGGACCCGCCCGGCGATCCGCGCGGCGGCCCGCTCGACCTCAGGCAGCCCGAAGGCCGCGGTCATGCGGCCGCGGCCACCACCGCCCGGGCGGCCCGGTCGGCGTCGGCGGCCTCGACGTGGTAGTGGAACACCAGGCGAACCTGGTCGGGGCCGCTGGCCGCCGCCAGCACGCCGAGGTCGGCCAGGCGCTTGACCAGGCCGGGGCCGTCGGTGCCGAACGCGCCGGCGCGCAGCAGCACGATGTTCGTCTCCACCAGCGACGGGTCGACGCTGCCCGGCACCGCCGCGGCCACCTCCTCGGCGGTACGGCGTGCGTTGGCGTGGTCCTCGGCCAGCCGCTCGACCATCTGCTCGAGGGCGACCAGCGCGGCGGCGGCCAGCACCCCGGACTGGCGCATGGCGCCGCCGAGCAGGTGGCGAACCTGGCGGGCGCGCTCGACCAGCTCGCGGTCGCC
>DASQWY010000719.1:0-5366 GCA_035640005.1 Actinomycetes bacterium | reverse complement strand
GTTCTTCGCCGCGCTGCGCGAGGCCACCCTGGCCGGTCACGCCACTGGTCCGGCGTAGCCGCCGAAATCCGCATCGGACTCCCACACCCGCACCGCGAGCGTGTCGCCCCCCGCCCGCTGGAGCGTTGGGACCAAAGTCTGATGGGCCCACCGGGCCAGCACCTCGACGGTGACGGCCTCGGCCGTGGGCGGGCGGATCTCCTCCAGGTCCCTGCCTTCGATCCTGACGGCGATCGCCTGCAGGGCCGCCCGGAGCGCATCCAGGTCGCAGACCATGCCGTGCTCGTCCAGCTCGCGCCGCCCGACCACGACGTCGATCCGGTAGTCGTGGGGGTGAAGCTCCCCCTCGGGTCCTTCCACGGGCTGCTGGTGCAGTGCCCGGACCGTGACGCTCGACCCCACTTCGTACCCGACCTCGTGCCTGACGCTCATCGGCGTTCCTCCAGGATCGCTCTGGGATCTCACTGGTATCGCAGGGCGGCATGGATCAGGCCGTCCTGCTTGCGGTCCACGCACGCGTAGGCGTCGGCGGCTTGCTCGAAGGGGAACTCGTGGGTGGCCAGGACGGGCAGCGGCAGCTCACGGGCGAGCCTCCACGCCACCTCGGCCCGGCGGCCGCGGTCCCACCTGGCGGTCAGGGCCGCCGGGAGGGTGGAGACCTGGGTGCTGCGGATGACCAACCGCCGGCGGTGGAACGCGGCGCCGAGGGGTAGGGAGGCCAGCTTGGTGCCGTACCAGGAGCAGACCAGGGCCGTTCCCTCGTGGGCCAGCAGCCCAAGCGACGAGGTTAGCGCCTGCGGGTTCCCACTGGCCTCGACCACGAGGTCGGCTCCCTGCCTCCCGGTCTTGGCGGCCACCGCATCGGGGACTTCCTCGGGGGCGAGCGCCCGGACGCCGAACGCGCCGGCGGCAGCCCGGCGGGCCGGCTCTGGTTCGGATCCGACCACCACCGCTCCGGCGCGGGCCAGGAGCGCGGCAACCAGGACCCCTACTGCGCCCATGCCCACCACCACGGCGACCTCCTCCAGACGCGGCGCGGCGTCCAGGCAGACCTGCAGGGCGGTCTCCACCAGGGGGTACAGGGTGGCGAGGTGGGGATCCAGGCCATCGACCGCTACGGCCTGCTGGGCGTCGACCACAAACCGGTCCTGGTGCGGGTGGAAGGCGAAGACGAGCTGCCCTTCCCGGAGGGTGCCGGCCGGGTGGACCACGCGGCCGACCGCGCTGTAGCCGTAGCGGAACGGGTAGGTGAAGGTGCCCGCCAGGGCCCCAAGGGTCTCGTCCAGGGGCAGGTCGGGCGCGACCTCGCCCCGGTAGGCGAGCAGTTCGGTCCCGCTGGAGATCCCGGACCACTCCGTGGCCACCAGGACGCACCCCTCAGACGGGCCGGGGAGCTGTACCTCCCGCAGCTCGACCCGCCTGGGCGCCACGAAGTGGACCGCGCGGGCCTTCACCGCACACCCCCATCCAGGCAGAACCGGTCGCTGACGCGCCGCCATGCTACAAAGGAGCCATGGCCCCGCCCAAGGAGGTCGCCCGCCTCCCGTTGCCGACCTCCGCCGGAGAGTTCGATCTCCGGGCCTTCCAGGGCACGTCCGGTGAGGTCTACCTGCTCTTCAGCCACGGCGAGATCGGGGACGGCCACGACCTGCTGGTCCGCCTGCACTCCGGCTGCCTCACCGGTGACACGCTCGGGTCGCTTCGCTGCGACTGCGGGCCCCAGCTCCGTCTGGCCATGCGGCGGATCGTCGCCGACGGCAGGGGGGTGCTGTTGTACGCCCCTGACCATGAGGGGCGGGGGGTGGGCCTGGTCTCCAAGCTCCGGGCGTACATGCTGCAGGACCAGGGCCACGACACGGTGGAGGCCAACCGCCGGCTGGGCCTGCCGGTCGACGGCCGCGACTACCACGAGGCCGCACAGGTCCTCCTGGCCGCGGGGATCCGCAGCGCGCGCCTGCTCACCAACAACCCTGACAAGGCCCGCGCCCTGCAACGGGGGGGCATCCGGGTCGAGGACCTGGTGCCGCTGCAGACCGCACCCCACCTCCGCAACCACCGCTACCTGGAGACCAAGCGCCAGCGGCTGGGCCACTGGGCCCCGGGCGGCGAACCCCTCCTGGGCGACGGGTCCCCCGCCAGCCAGGAGCAGGCCCTGGACGCCACCGCCCTCCTCGGCGACGTCCACTCCCGCGCCAACCGCCCCTACGTCGTGCTCAAGTACGCCCAGACGCTGGACGGCCGGATTGCCACCAGCGGCGGTGACTCCAAGTGGATCAGCGGCCCCCAGGAGCGCCGCGCCGCCCACGCCATGCGAGCCGCCTGTGACGCGGTGGTGGTGGGAGCGGGCACCGTGCTGGCCGACGATCCCCTGCTGACCGTGCGGATGGTCCCCGGTGCCTCCCCGATCCGGGTGGTCCTGGACTCCACCTTGCTCGTCCCGCCGGACGCTCAGGTCTTTGGCCCCAACGCGGCCACCGTCGTCCTCACCTGCGAGCGGTCCGAGCCGGACCGGCGGGCGGCGCTGCAGCGACGCGGGGTGAAGGTCGAGGTTGTCGGGCAGGCGCCGGACGGCATCGACCTCACCGACGGGCTGGCCCGGCTGTTGACCTTCGGGATCCGCTCGGTGCTGGTCGAGGGCGGGGCGCGCGTCATCACCTCGATGCTGCGGGAGCGGCTGGCGGACCGGGTTGTGGTGGCCGTGGCGCCGATCCTGCTCGGCAAGGGGACGGAAGCGGTCGGGGACCTTGGAGCCGGCCTGGTGGCGGACGGGCTGCTGCTGCTGAACCGGACGGTCCACCAGCTGGGGCCGGACCTTCTGATCGCCGGGGACCTGGACCGGGCCGGCCGCGGGCAAGGCTGAGCGCGAACCTGGTGCGCCCTGTCGATCGGACCGACGGCGGCGGAGCCGACTACGCCGGCCACCGGTCCAGATGTGGCTCCGCGGACAGGATCACGTCCTGGCAGCCGTAACGATCGAGCAGCGGAGCGCCGAGTATGTCCGGAATCCCGAGCCGGACCAGGCAGTCAGCACGCGGCATGTAGCAGTGGAAGCCCTCGTCGCGGCACAGGTCCGCGATCAGCTGTCGAAGCCTGGCGGTCCCCGGCAGCACCTCGACGAAGACCGTCGGCTTGCGGGTGCGCAGGTGTTCGCGGCTCGCCGCGAGCAACGCATGCTCTTGCCCCTCCACGTCCAGCTTGAACAGGTCAATCCCGGGCAGCAAAGACCGCACGTCCACGGCCGGCACAGATGTGGTCTGCACGACGCGACGGCTCATCCGTTCCGGGAGCTCGCTGTTGGCACCGATGAATGCGACGGTGGGGGTGGCCAGCTGATCCCAGGGAACGTGCAGCTCGACCGCTGGTGGCTCGGTGTGGGCCACGGCCGCCGCCGTGACGAGCTCGACCGACCCGACTCCGTTGAGTTCGAGGTTGGCGCGGCACACGCGGGCGGAGGCGGGATAGGGCTCGACGGCAACGTACCGCGCATGCGGCCCCGCCTTGGCCCCCTGCACCGTGAAGTAGCCCACATTGGCGCCGAGTTCAAGAATGGCGGAGGAATGGCGACAAAAGCGCCGCCACCAGGGCAGGAGTTGCGGTTCCCAGCCCTGCTCCCCGAACCAATATAGCTGATGGAGAACAAGCGACTCCGCATTGACGAACACAAGCTCCCGGTTGTCGCGAAGCGTGAAGGTGGTCACTCCGGCGGGGATGCCACCGCGGCGCAGCACATGAAGTAGCGCGTCGTGCGCGCGGTGACGTCGGGACTCCAGCGGTGCGGTGACCGGGCCACGAAGGCGGTCGGCGACGGTGACGGGAAGTCGTCGGACGACACCAGCCAGCACCCGTCGCGCCCGCAGCCGTAGCTGCAGCACCGCTAGATCGACGTCCATGCCATTACCCTGCCGGTAATCCTTGCGTCCCATGCGGTGGCATGGGATCGCCGCCGAAGGCGGTGCTCGCCGAAGTTCGTCCGATGGCTCGCGGCGGTCACCGTCTTGCGCCTCGCCCTCCTTCTCGCCTCGGCCTGGAAGGGTATAGGGCCCAAGCCCACGGAGGCGACGTCCCGGGGAACGCCGCGGGTGCGAAGCTGCCCGGTGAGGTTGCGGACCATGACGGGCGGACCGCAGATCAGGATGTCCTTGTGGGGAGGTCCCGGCTGGCTGCCTCGATGTCGTCGGCGCTCAGCCGGCCCAGATGGGCCTTCCGGAGCCAGAAGGTGTCGGCGTGAAGAAGTCGCAGGCGACGATCCCGGCCGCTTGGCGGCGCAGGAACTTCCGCCAAGTCGTGGTGGCAGGATCAACGCTTGCAGGGCTTCGTCCAGCGGTGGTCGCCCGTAGCCGCGACGCGGGTACGTCCAGACGCCGGCGACCATACATACGGCGGTGCCAGCGCAGCAGCGTCTTGGGCTTGATGAGGAAGCAGGACCAGCGGGCCCGTGGCAGGACGCTGCCGACTGCGGCGAGCAAGGCTCGGTCGGTGGGCTGGAGCCTGGCCGCGGGGTCTGGCGTTCGAGTGAGAAGCCCGCGCCGACAAGAGGAGCCGCAGTGAAGCGACCGATGAATCTTTCGGGGAGGCCTGCTGGCGCAGGAACGCCCGCCATGTTGCGGATCCTCGTCGTGGTGCCGGGTCAAGTCCATGGCGGCGCAGCGTGGCGCGGACCTACCGCTCGGCGACGTCGAGCTTCCCTACGCGCGATCGAAGATCGCCTCGGAGCAGGTCGCCCGCCGGTTGCAGGACGCCGGCGCGCCAGTCGTCACGATCTACCCTGGCGGTGTCTACGGTCCCCACGACCCCTACCGCGGTGAGCAGAGCGAAACGCTGCGCTGGGTCCTGCTCGGCCGCTTCCCGCTGTGGCCGCGGGGAGGGCTGCAGGTCGTCGACGTGCGCGACACCACCGCGGTGATCCGGACCGCGCTGCGCCCCGAAGGAGGGTCACGCCGGTACGTCGTGCCCGGGCACCACCTGGAGGGCGACACGCTGTACGCCACGCTCGCGGCCACCACCGGGCGGCGGTTCCCCCACCTGGTCGTGCCCGGTGCGGTGCTCGGCCCCGCGACCCGGCTCATCGGCCCGGTGCAGCGGCGGCTGCCCAACCGCTGGCGCTACCCGGCCGACCTCGAGGGCATCGAGATCATGCGCCGCAACACCCGACTCGACGACTCCACCGCGCGCAGCGAGCTCGGCATCCAGCCCAGATCCCTCGGGAGACCATCACCGACACGGTCCGCTGGCTGGTCCGGTCCGGGAGGGTGCCGGCCCGCTGCGCGGGAACGCTCAGCCAGCCCGAGGCAGCGCGGAACGCGGTTAGCAGAACGCGGTTAGCGGAACGCGCTGGTGCGGCACTCCGTCGCCGTCAAGACCCCGAG
>DASQWY010000718.1:0-14530 GCA_035640005.1 Actinomycetes bacterium | reverse complement strand
GCCTGCTCCGGGCCGATCGCGGTCCCGAATCCGGTGTTGCGGTGCGGCGCAACGAGACGGGGCACCAGCAGCGCATGCCGCAGGCGGCGGGCAGGGGCGATGTTGCTTGCGCTGGCACTCCATGCGGTGCCCTCCAGCCCGATCACCGGCTTGTGCGACGCCGCCACGGCGAGCAGATCATCGAGGTGCTCCCGGGCGATCGTCTGGCTGACCGGCACCAGAATCTTGGCGCCCTTGCCGGTGGACTGGACCGCCTTGGCGGTGACGTGCACCCAGTGCGATGTGCGGGTGTCGAGGTCGTGCAGGACCAGCAGGTGCGGCAGCCCGTGGGTCACCCAGTCATCGAAGTGGTCCACCTTGGGTTCGTAGTACCACCAGCCGAGAAGCGACCCGTCTTCGGCACGAACAGGATGCTGGAACCACTCAGGACCGCCCTTGACCTGCACGCCGACGAACAGGCCACGGTCGAACCGCCTGGCGTCGCGCGCTTGGACGAACAGGTCGGTTCCCAGGTCGTGCTGCGCGTTCAGGGCCACCGGCCCCCAGCCGATCCGCTGGAGGTCGGCGGTGACCTCGCTGATACCGACCCCGCCAGTCTGCTCCTGCGGAGATGCCCTCACCATGGCTCCCTGGTTGTCCGGGACGATCCCGGCGTGCTCGGGACCGATGATGGCGGCTGGTCGATGCGGTCCTTCTGGTCCCGTGGCGCACGACGGTCAGGTGGACGGCTCGTGCCTGCGGGCGGTCAGGTCGGCGATCCCGACGCGCTGCTCGATTGGCCGTGTCCTGGTCCAGCGAGCCCAACGCCAGCTACGCTGCCTGCACCATGATCTCGAACGGCAGGCCGACCCCGGTAACCTGGAAGGCGGGCTTGCAACGACGACCGGCTGGTGCCGGGGGCGGTGTGGCCGATGCACCCGCACGCCGACGTGGAGGGCATCACCTACGTGGTGGAGGGCAGCTTCCGCCACCAGGACTCGGTGGGCGGGCCGCCCGGACCGCTGCCGCCCGGCGCGGTCCAGCGGATGACCCTCGGTGCCGGCGCCTACCACTCCGAGCAGAACGCCTCCGCCGAGGAGCCGATGCGCTTCATCCAGATCTGGATCCTGCCCGACGCCGCCGGCCTGCCTCCCCGGGTGGAGCAGCGGGTGTTCTCGCGGGAGGAGCGGACCGGGCGGCTGCTGCGGGTGGTCGGCCCGGAGGGCGGCGAGGTCGTCCGCGTCCACCAGGACGCCAGCGTCCACCTGGCGTCGCTGCGCCCCGGCGACCAGGTGGCCCACCGGCTGGCGCCCGGCCGCGGCGCCTACGCCTACCTGATCGACGGCGAGGCCAGCTTCGACGGCGAGCCGGTGACCACCGGCGCGGCCGCCGAGGTGACCGGCCAGCCGAGCCTCACTGTCCGCGCGGCGGCGCCGAGCGAGCTGATCCTGGTCGACGTCCCGCTGCGGTTCGAGCGGGTCGGCGTGTGGGCCCGCTGACTCAGCCGGGCAGCGGCTCCACCCGGTAGCGGTCGCCGTCGGCGACCACCAGCACGCCGGCGCCCTTGCCCAGCGGCGCGACCAGCAGGCCGGTGAGGCCGAGCACGGCCGCCTCGTTGGTGGGGCTGTGGCCGACCAGCAGCGCCCGCTCGCCGTCGCGCAGCCGCGCCGCCACCCGGCCGAGGGCGGCGCCGAGGACGGCGGCGTCCTCGGCGACCAGCTCCGGGTCGGCCGCCCGCAGCGCCTCCAGGTCGCCGGAGCCCGCCCGCCGGTAGGCGTCGCGCCAGCGGTCCTCGCGGGCGGAGCGGAGCCGCTCCTCCACGATCACGCCGCCGGGCAGCCGCTGGCCGAGCGCGGCGAGGAAGCAGGCGAGCGTCTGCGTGGCCCGCTGGGCGCCGGTGGAGACCCCCAGCGCGTAGCCGCCGGCCAGGCCGGCGCCGACGCGCAGGGCGTGCGCCACCCCCTCCTCGGTCAGCAGGTCGCCGTCGTTGTCGGTGTGCCGCCGCAGCTCCAGGAACCGTGCCATCGCGTCCTCCCGGTCAGTCCAGCTCGATCGCCTCGTTGGCGGCGGAGGCGTGCAGGCCCGGCCGGGGGCCGCCGGCGAGCACGTACACGGTGTCCCCCACCGCCACCACCCCGAGCCCGTGGCGCGGGGTGGGCAGCGGCGGCAGCGACCGCCACCGGCCGGTGCGCGGTTCCAGCGCCTCGACCTCGGGGAAGGTCGCCGAGGCCTCGCCTCCGGCCGCGACCAGCAGCCCGCCGGCGGTGGCGGTGGCGGCCAGCCCGCCGCGCGCGGTCGGCATCGGCGGCAGGCGCCGCCAGCGGCCGGCGGCCGGGTCGTAGGCCTCGGCGGTGGCCAGGTTGGAGGCGACCCCGCGCACGCGCCCGCCGACGACCACCAGCAGCCCGCCGGCTGCGGCCGCCCCCAGGTGCTCGCGCGGGGTCGGCAGGCCCGGCCCGGTCGACCAGCGGTCCGCCGCCGGGTCGTAGACCAGCAGGCTGCCGGCGAGGCCGCCAGGCGCGACCCCGCCCGCCAGGTACAGGCGGCCGCCGAGGGCGACCAGGCCGCCGGCCGCGCGTCCCTCGGGCAGCGGCGCCAGCGCTCGCCAGCGGTTGCCGTCCAACCGAACGGCGGCGGTGCTCGGGGTGCCGTCGGCGCGGTAGCCGCCGGCCAGGTACAGGTGCCCGCCGAGGCTGGCGGCCATGGCATGGTTGACCGCCAGCGGCAGGCTCGGCCCGGCCGACCAGGCATCGGCGGCCGGGTCGTAGACCTCCACGGTGGTGACCGTGGCGCCGTCCGGGGCGTAGCCGCCCAGCACCCAGACGCGGCCGCCCACGGCGGCGGCGGCCACCTCGGTCCGCGCGCTCGGCGCCGGCGCCAGCCGCCGCCAGGCGGCCGGCTGCCCTCGCTCCCGGGGCGCGGGCGGGCCGGTGCAGGCGGCCAGCAGCGATGCCAGCGACGCCATCAGCAGCCACGTCCGCGTCCGCGTGCGCATGTCCACAGCCTGGCCGCCGGGCCGCGCCGCCGCAACCGCGCGCGCTACCCTGAGCGGGTCGGACCCCTGCCCGAGGAGGCCAGGCTGTATGACCATCGCATCCAACGAGCAGGCGGTCGTCGACGCGGTCACGCCGCGGCTGTACATCGGCGGCGAGTGGCGCGAGGCGACCGACGGGGGGACGTTCGCGGTCGAGGATCCCGCCACCGGCGATCCGCTGTGCCGGGTGGCCGACGCCCGCCCAGAGGACGGCGCCGCCGCCCTGGACGCGGCCGTGGCCGCCGGGCCGGCCTGGGCCGCCCACCCGCCCCGCGAGCGCGGCGAGATCCTGCGCCGCGCGTTCGAGGCCATCACCGCCCGCACCGATGAGCTGGCGCTGCTGATGACGCTGGAGATGGGCAAGCCGGTGGCCGAGTCCAGGACCGAGGTCGCCTACGCCGCCGAGTTCTTCCGCTGGTTCGCCGAGGAGGCGGTCCGCATCGACGGCCGCTACGCGGTGGCGCCCAACGGCAAGGGGCGGTTGCTGACCATGAAGCAGCCGGTCGGCCCGTGCCTGCTGATCACCCCGTGGAACTTCCCGATGGCCATGGGCACCCGCAAGATCGGCCCGGCGGTGGCGGCCGGCTGCACCATGGTGCTCAAGCCCGCCCAGCTGACGCCGCTGTCGATGTTGGCGCTCACCGGCATCCTCGAGGACGCCGGCCTGCCGCCCGGGGTGCTCAACGTGGTCACCACCTCCTCCACCGGCGCGGTGATGGAGCCGCTGATCCGCGGCGGCCGCATCCGCAAGCTGTCGTTCACCGGCTCCACCGAGGTCGGCCGCAAGCTCATCGCCCAGGCGGCCGACAACGTGCTGCGGGTCTCCATGGAGCTGGGCGGCAACGCCCCGTTCCTGATCTTCGAGGACGCCGACCTGGACGCCGCCGTCGAGGGGGCGCTGCTGGCCAAGATGCGCAACATCGGCGAGGCGTGCACCGCCGCCAACCGCTTCCACGTCGCCGAGCCGGTCGCCGGCGAGTTCAGCCGGCGGCTCGCCGAGCGGATGGGCGCGCTGCGGGTCGGCCGCGGCACCGAGGACGGCGTGCAGGTCGGCCCGCTGATCGACAAGAACGCGGTCGCCAAGGTCTCCGAGCTGGTCGGCGACGCCCTCGACCGGGGCGCCCGCGCGGTGGTCGGCGCCCGGCCCGGCGACGGCCGCGGCTACTTCTACCAGCCGACCGTGCTCGCCGACGTGCCGCGGGACGCGCGCATGCTCAAGGAGGAGATCTTCGGCCCGGTCGCCCCGGTGGCGTCCTTCGACGACGAGGAGGCCGCCGTCGCGGCCGCCAACGACACCGAGTTCGGCCTGGTCGCCTACGTCTACACCCGCGACCTGCGGCGGGCGTTCCGGGTGGTGGAAGGCCTGGAGACCGGCATGGTCGGGCTCAACCAGGGCATGGTCTCCAACCCGGCGGCGCCGTTCGGCGGGGTCAAGCAGTCCGGCTTCGGCCGCGAGGGCGGCGCCGAGGGCATCGACGAGTTCCTCGAGATCAAGTACGTGGCGATGAACCTCTGATGGCGGCGGCGTAATGGCGGCGGCGCCGACCAGGCGCCGGCCGCGCCTGCCGCCCGGGGCCTCGGCGGCGGCGGCGCCCGGCCGGGGGCGCTGGGGCGGGCGGCTGGCCGCCCTGGTCGCCGGGGCGCCGCTCGCGCTCGCCTTCCCCCGGCCCGGGCTGTGGTGGCTGGCCTTCGCCGGGCTGGTGCCGCTGCTGCTGCTGGCCCGGGCCGCCCCCACACCGCGCGAGGGGGCGGTGCGGGCGTGGCTGGGCGGCGGCGGGTTCTTCCTGGCGGTGGACGCCTTCCTGTGGCCGAAGGTGGGGCCGTTCATGGTGCCGCTGGCGCTGCTGCTGGCCGCCCTGTGGCTGCCGCTCGGCTGGCTGGCCAGGCGGCTGCTGGCCGGGCGGGGCCTGGCCGGCCCGGCGGCCGCGCTGCTGCTGCTGCCGAGCGCGTTCGTCGGCGGCGAGTACGTGCGCTCCTGGCAGGCGCTCGGCGGGCCGTGGGGCCTGCTGGGCGCCAGCCAGTGGAACAACCCGCCGGTGCTGGCCCTCGCTGCCCTCGGCGGCGTCTGGGCGGTCAGCTTCCTGCTGGTGGCGGTGAACGTCGCCCTGGCGGTGGCGCTCGACCCCGGCACCGCCGCGGCGCTGCGGCTGCAGGCGGCCGCCGCCGCCGCCGTGCTGGTCGCCGCCGCGCTGGCCTGGTCGGCGCTGCGGCCGGCGCCGGTGGGCGCCGGCACCGTCCGGGTCGCGCTGGTGCAGCCCGGCGTGGTCCACGCCGTCGAGCCGCGCTTCCGCGCCAGCGAGGCGGCCAGCCTGGCGCTGGCCGGCGGCCACCAGCGGCCCGGCCTGGTCGTCTGGGGCGAGTCCAGCGTCGGTCGCGACCCGGCGGCCAACCCCGGCGACCTGGCCCGGCTGGAGCGAGTCGCGCGGGCCACCGGCGCGCCGGTGCTGGCGGGCGTCGACGCCCGCCGCGGCGCCGGCGGCATCTACAAGACGGCGCTGCCGGTCGGGCCGGCCGGGGTGCTCGGCAGCTACGACAAGACGCGGCTGGTCCCCTTCGGCGAGTACGTGCCGCTGCGGCCGCTGTTCGGCTGGGTGACCCGGGTGACCGACGCCGCCAGGCAGGACCGCAAACGCGGCCGCGGGCTGGTGGTGCTCCGCGCCGGTCAGCTCAGGGTCGGCCCGCTGATCTGCTTCGAGTCGGCGTTCCCCGACCTGGCCAGGCAGCTCGCCCGCCGCGGCGCGGAGTTGCTGGTGGTGCAGACCGCCGACACCACCTTCCAGCACAGCTGGGGCCCGGACCAGCACGCCAGCCTGGCCGCCGTGCGAGCGGTCGAGGCCGGCCGCCCGGTGGTGCAGGCCGCCCTGTCGGGCACCTCCGCCGCCTTCGACGCCCGCGGCCGCCGCCTGGCCTGGCGGCCGACCGGGGTCCGCGGCGCCGCCGTGGTGACCGTGCCGCTGGCCTCCGCCGGCACCCCCTTCGACCGGGCCGGCGACTGGGTGCCGGCCGCCAGCGGCCTCGCCCTCGCCGGCGCCGGCGCGCTCGCCCTCGCCCGCCGGCGGCCATCGGCGACATTCCGCCCATAGCGCCGGGCGGGGCGGCCGGTGCCTCCCGCCAGCCGGCTTGCCCGGCTGCTACCCTGCCATCACCGAGCTGGCCAGCTGGCGCGTCAACCGGGGGTGGCCGGGCATGGCAGGGCCGATCCGACATATCGGAGTGCTCACCAGCGGCGGCGACGCCCCGGGGCTGAACGCGGTGATCCGCGCGGTGGTCAAGACCGCCGAGTTCGAGTACGGCTGGTCGGTGGCGGGCATCCAGCACGGCTTCGAGGGACTGCTCGGCAGGCCCAACGTGCGCACGCTGGACGGGCACGCGGTGACCGGGCTGCTGACCCAGGGCGGCACCATCCTCGGGTCGACCAACAAGGGCCACTTCAGCTCCATGCTGGTCGACGGCGACGTGGTCCGCGACCCCGCCCCCTACCGGGAGCTGGCCGCCAACACCAGGCGCCTCGGCATCGACGCGCTGGTGGTGATCGGCGGCGAGGGCAGCCAGGGGATCGCCAGCGAGCTGGCCCACCACGGGGTGCGGGCGATCGGAGTGCCCAAGACGATCGACAACGACCTGTGGGGCTGCGACCAGACCTTCGGCTTCGACACCGCCCTGACGGTCGCCACCGAGGCGATCGACCGGCTGCACACCACCGCGGCCAGCCACGACCGGGTGATGGTGCTGGAGGTGATGGGCCGCGACGCCGGCTGGATCGCGCTGCACTCGGGCCTGGGCGGCGGCGCCGACATCATCCTGATCCCCGAGATCCCCTTCACCATCGACGCGGTCGCCGGCAAGGTGCTGACCCGGGAGCTGCGCGGCTCCGCCTTCTCGATCGTGGTCTGCGCCGAGGGCGCGGTGGAGCGCGGCACCGGGCAGTTCTACCAGGAGGCGACCGGCACCCTCGGCGGCATCGGCGCCCACGTGGCCACCCAGGTCGCCAAGGTGACCGGCAAGGACGCCCGCGTGGTCGTGCTCGGCCACCTGCAGCGGGGCGGCCAGCCGACCCCGCTGGACCGCATCCTCGCCACCCGCTTCGGCGCCAACGCCGTGCACCTGCTCGCCGAGGGCCACTACGGCGAGGTGGTGGTCAGCCGCGGCCTGGAGATCGACTCGATCCCCATGCCGGAGTGCGCCGGCAGGACCAGAACGGTGCCGGCCGACCACGAGATGGTGCGGACCGCCCGCAGCCTCGGGATCGCCTTCGGCGACGAGGAGTCGCACGACGACCTCCCCGAGCCGCTCCCGTAGCAGCCCGCCGGGGCGGGCGGCCTACCCGGCCGCCAGGCGGGCCCTGGTCGCCTCCAGGTCCATGCCGTGCAGGCGCAGCAGGTTCTCACCCAGGATCTTCCGCTTGGCCTGCTCGGTGAGCTGCGGGTAGCCGTAGCCCTCGACCAGGTCCTGCGGCAGCTGGAAGTTCCAGAACGCCTCCAGCGCCCACTGCGGCTGCCAGATGGGCGCCTCGCTGCCGTAGATGATCTTGTCCTCCCCGCACCAGAACAGCAGCTTGCCGAGCACCTCGGCGAACTGGCGGGGCGCGCGGACGACGAAGTTGATGGTGGCGGCGATCGACGCGTACAGGTTCGGGTGGCGGATCAGCTGCCAGCAGACCTCGTCGATGAACGGCAGCCCGACGTGGAAGATCACGAAGTTGAGGTCGGGGAAGTTCGCCGCGGCGCCGTCCATGTCCCAGGTCTGGGTCGCCTCGATCGGCTGCGGGCCGAGCGGCACGCCCTTGTGCACCCCGATCAGGTTGACGCCGAGCTCCCGCGCCTTCTCGAACACCGGGAAGGCGACCTGCGGGTCGTCCATGCGCCAGGGGAAGGGCCGGCCGTAGTCGTAGCGGACGTTGTAGAACTTGAAGGCCTTGGCGCCGAACTCGCCGACCTGCCGCTCCATCAGGTCCAGCGCCCGCCGGCCCTCCAGCGGGTTGACCGACCCCCAGAACACCGTCCGCTCCGGGTTGCGCCTGGCCAGCTCGGCGCACTCCTCCCAGGGCGAGAGGCCGTCCCTGAACAGGTCGGTGAGGGGCAGCGGCATGGCGACCAGCATGTCGGTGTCGCTCTGCCGGTAGACCATCTCGTCGATCTCTTCGACGGTCCACTGGCGCAGGAACTCCTCCGGCGGCAGCACGGTGCGGCCCTCCGGGGTCAGGGTGGCGTGGAAGGCGTACAGGTGGTTGTTGAACATCTCGCCCGCCGGCCCCAGGGCGTTCTTCCCGTCGAAGTTGAAGACGTGCGCCACGCCGTCGAAGACCAGGGCGTCACCGATCATGGCCGTCCCCTCTCTGGCCGTTGGGATGGGGCAGGAAGCGGAGCTGGCGACGCGCCCGCTCGGAGAGGCGCTCGGTGGTCCACGGCTCGTCCCAGACGACCTCCACCGACGCGCCGGTGACCTCGGGCAGCCCGGCGACCCGTTCGGAGATCATCCCGACCAGGTTGGCCGCGAACGGGCACCAGCCGGTGGTGAGCAGCAGCTCCACCCGGGCGTGGCCGCCCTCCTCCAGGGCGACCGAGCGGACCAGGCCCATGTCGACCACAGACAGGCCCTTCTCCTGGCAGCACGGGTCGTGGACGGAGTCGAGCGCCGCCATGATGCCGGCGCGGACGTCTGCCATCGCCACCTCACCGGGGTCGACGTCCCGTCCGGCCACCTTGCGCCCGCCGCGCGGGGCCGGTCAAGGCCCGGCCAGGTGCCGACCCCGCGGGCTCAGGCCGTCCCCGGCCACGCGAGGGTGACCAGCCGGCGCGGGCCGGCCCCCAGCCACCAGCCGCCGTCGCCGCGGGCGGCCTCGCCGCCGAGCGCGTCCGCCACCTCCGGGTCGCGGTCGGGGCCCAGGCACAGCCGCCGGCGGGTGTCGGCGACCAGCCCCTGGAAGCTGTCGAAGCCGGCGCGGCGCTCGCCGGTCCAGTCGTGGCGGGCGACCTGGACGCCGATGGCGCGCAGCGCCGCCTCGGCGTCGTCGGCGGTCGGCCCGTCCGGGCGGTCCAGGCCGTGGAAGCGACGCCACAGCGGCGCCAGCGCCGCCAGCGGGTGCCGCTCGGTCAGCTCCACCACCACCCGGCGGCGCGCGTGGACGGTCAGCGCGTCGGCGAAGGCGGCCAGGTCGGGGACGTTGTAGAGGACGTGGTGGCAGACGACCACGTCGGCCGGCGCGGCGCTGCCGGCCACCGGCGGCCAGCTCCCCTGGATGGTGGCCGACGCCACCCCGGCGGCGGCCGCCGCGGCGCGGAAGGCGTCCAGCATCGCCGCGGACTCGTCGACCGCGACCAGCCGGCCGGCCAGTCCGGCCAGCGGCAGGCTGGCGGCCCCGGCGCCAGCGCCGACGTCCAGCACCTCCCCGCCGGGCGGCAGGAAGCGGGCGGCCTCCAGGTCCGACGGGGTCGCGGGCTGCGTGCGGGCCTGCTCCGCCCGGGCCTTGAACAGCCCGACCGGGAACCCCCACGGCGATTCGGGCGCGGCGGCCAGGATCTGCTCGGGGATCGCCCACGCCTCCAGCCGCCGCCGCCAGCGGGTCAGCGGATCCTGCTGCATGGCCGGAGGCTACGCCGCCGGCCCGGCGCCGGCATACTCCGGAGGGCTGCACCCCGAGGCGAGGCGAGGCGAGGCGAGGCGAGGAGGCGCGCGTGGACGCGTTCGAGGTGGACGAGCTGCTGGCGGCGCGGCGGGCCGCGGGCGGACCGTGGCACGAGTTCCTGCGGGTGGAGGCGCTCAGCGCCGGCGTGTACGTGCTCGCCGCGGGCGCGACCGACCCGCAGGCCCCGCACGCCGAGGACGAGGTGTACGTGGTCCTGGCCGGCGAGGCCACCATCACCGTCGGCGACCGGTCGCGGCCGGTGCGCGCCGGCTCGGTCGTGTACGTGCCGGCCGCCGTCCCCCACCGCTTCCACGACGTCACCGCGGAGCTGGCGGTGCTGGTCGTGTTCGCCCCGGCCGAGAGCGAGGTAGACCAGGGAGAGGGAATCGGATGAGCGACCGGCCGGTTCCCCCTTCGACAGAGGAGAGGAGGCGATCCGCGATGGGACGCCGGCTCTTGGCGCTGACGCTGGTGGTCGTGCTGCTGGCCCTGGGCCTGCTGCTCGCCGGCTGCCGCAAAAGCTCCGGCAGCAAGGGCGGCGGCGGCTACCTGCCCGCCCCCAACCGCAGCACCCCCGCAGCGTCCGCCTGATCAGCGCGGGCCGTCGAGGAACAGGCCCGCTTCGGCGACGCGCACCTGCTCGCCCCGCAGCCGCGCCCCGGCCAGGATGGCCGGGGCGATGAAGCGCAGCCGCGGCGGCAGCAGCGGCCGGTCGAAGCGCATCAGCGCGCACAACGACCGCAGGCGCAGCTCCGCGGCGGGCCCGTGGCGCACCTGGTACAGCTCGCGCAGCGCCGGCGGCAGGGTGGCGAAGGCGAGGAAGCTGACCAGCCGCCACAGCGGCCGCCGCGGCACCTGGGCGGGCGGGTCGCGGACCAGCGCCGCCACCGACCGGGCACCGCCGGTGGCGCGCAGCACGCCGCTGGCGACCACCCGCTCGACGTAGGCCTCCAGCTCCCCGACGGTCGGCGGGATGCGCTCGCGCGGCAGCCGCAGCAGCTCGACCGCGACCATCTGCTCCTCGTGGAAGGCCTGGCGGCCGGCGTCGTCCAGCCGCCCGACCGTGCGCCGCTCCAGCTCCAGGAAGCTGGTCACCAGGCAGGCGTGCACCCACAGCAGCAGGTCGGGGTCGCGGGCGTCGTAGCGCAGGCCGGTGACCGGATCGGTGCCCTTGATGGCGCCGTGGACGTCGTCGATCCGCTTGGAGGCAGCCCGCGCCTCGGCCTCGGTGCCGAACACCACCGTGAACGTCTGCCGCAGGGTCCGCTCCAGCCGGCGCCACGGGTCGCGCTCGTACATGCCGGTCTGGCGGGCGCCGGCGATCACCAGCGGGTGGGCGGCCTGCATCAGCAGGGCGCGCACCCCGCCGACCATCACGCTGGACTCCCGCAGCACCTGCCAGGAGGCCGACCCGGGACCGAACAGCCCGGCCTCGCCGGGCGCGGGCCGCCGCGGCGACGGGTCGGTGCGCTGCATCTGGCCTCCTCGGACGCTGCCCTCCACGGTAGCGCGCCGGCCAGGACCGGCCGGCGCAGCTTGCCAACGCTTGACCAGAACAGGAGAATCGACCGTCGTGACCGAAGCGAGGGGGGGACGAGGTTGGAGCGTGATGCGAGCGACCGGCGGGGTGTCCTGGTCCAGCTGGAGGCGGCCGCCGTCTGGCACGGCCTGGAGCGGGGCGTGGTGACCGGCGAGGAGGCCCGCCACCGCCTGGACGAGCTGGAGCGGCTGCTGTGGCACCGGACGCTGGCCGCCGAGGCGGCCGCCTACGCGAACCTGGAGCCGGCCGGCGGCTGAGCGGCGACGCCGGGCAGCGCCCGCCGCAGCAGCTTGCCGCCCGGGGTGCGCGGCAGCGTCGCCGCCAGGGTCAGCTCGCGCGGCAGCTTGGCGGCGGCCAGCCATTCGCGGGCGAAGGCGCGCAGGTCGGCCAGGCTCGGCGGGGCGGCCGGGTCGCGCGGCACCACCCAGGCGGCCACGCGCCGGCCCCACTCGGGGTCCGGCCGGCCGGCCACCGCCACCTCGGCCACGGCCGGGTGGGCCGCCAGCACCGCCTCGACCTCGACCGGGTGCACGTTGACGCCGCCGGTCACGATCAGGTCGTCGCGGCGGCCGAGCACGGTGAGCCGCCCGTCCGCGCCGAGGCGGCCCAGGTCGCCGGTGCGCAGCCAGCCGTCGCGCAGCACCGCCGCGGTGCGCGGCCGGTCGCCGCGGTAGCCGCGCATCAGCATCGGCCCGGAAAGTTCGACCTCCCCGCCGGCGCCGAGCCGCAGCCCGACCCCTGGCAGCGGGTGGCCGTCGTGGACGGCCCCGCCGAAGGTCTCGGTGAGCCCGTAGGTGACGACCGGCCGGGCGCCGAGGCGGCGGGCGGCGGCGAGCGGGCCGGCCGGGACGGACCCGCCGCCGAGCAGCAACCGGCGGAAGCGGCCGAGGGGCGCGCCGGCGGCCAGCAGCCGCGCGAGCATGGTCGGGACCAGCGACACCAGCGTGGCCTCGCCGGCGGCGGCCGCCACCCCGGCCGGGTCGAAGCGCTCGTGGACGCCGACCGGCACACCGGTGTGCAGGCCCCTGGCGACGATGGCGAGCCCGGCCACCGCGTGCAGCGGCAGGCAGCAGAGCCAGCGGTCGCCCGGCCCGACCCCGAGCGCCGCGGACACCGCCAGCGCGGAGGCGCGGATGCCGTCGGCGGGCAGCTCGACCAGCTTCGGCCGGCCGCCCGTCCCGGAGGTGGCCACCACCGCGCCCACCCCCGCCTCGGCAGGCACGCCGCCGGCCACCCGGCGGCGGCCGTCACGGTCGACCAGGTGGGTGGGGCGCAGGGCCGCCAGCAGGCGCCGCAGCTCGGCGGCGGGCGCGGCCGGGTCCAGCGGGGCGACCGCCTCGCCGGACTCCCAGGCGAGCGCCACCTCGGCCGCGGCGGCCGGGCGGTCCAGCAGCACCGCCAGCAGGTGAACGGACTCGGGCACGGCCGGTAGGCTAGCAGCCCGGGCGGCGCGCCGACCGTGGGGCCTGATGCGGCTGGACGACGTCGCCCGGCTGGCCTCCCAGCTTCAGCGGCGCCAGGCCGCCCGGCGCCGGTGGTCGCCAGCGGCGAGGTCGCCGCGCTGCTGGTGCCGGCGACCAAGTGGTGCGCCTCCGGCCCGCCGACCAGGTCTGGGCGTATGTGGCCGACTATGGCAACGACACCAGAACTGACCCAGTACCCCCTGGGAGAATGGTTGGCCACCACCGAGACCGGTGGACCCAGCCGCTCACATGGGGGAGGAGCCATGACGAACGTACAGGCCTCCAGGCAGTCGGGCGTGCCGGAGGCGGGCGAACGAGCGTTGGCCGTGAACGGCGACCAGCGGCTACTTCAGGCCCTCACCACCGAACACTTCACCCTGCAGACGGCTCGGTCGGCGACGATCATGGAGACCAACGGCCGCTCGGCGCTGTTCTTGAGCACCGTCTCCAGTGCCGTGGTTGCGTTGGCGTTCATCGGCCAAGTCGCCGACGTCGGCCAACCGTTCTTCCTGTTCGCGCTGGCGGTGCTGCCGACGCTGTTCCTTCTCGGGTTGCTGACGTACCTGCGCCTGGCCCAGAGCGCGGGCGAGGACCTGCTGTACTCGCGGGCCATCAACCGCATCCGCCGCTACTACCTGGAACTGGACCCGGCCGCGCCGTCCTGGTTCCTGCTTGGCGGCCACGATGACATCCATGGCGTGCTGGCCAACATGGGCCTGGTGGCCTCCAACTGGCACCTGCTGTCCCACACCGCGACCATGGTCGCCGTCACGACCAGCATGATCGGCGGGGCCTTCGTGGCCGTGGCGGTCGGTGGGCTGGGCGCCGGCCGGGTCCCGGTGGCCGTCGCGGCGGCCGCCGGGGTGCTGGTCAGCCTCACGCTCACCGCGGCGCTGTGGTGGGACCAGGCTCGGCGGTGGCGCACCGCGGAGCGGAGCGTGCTGTCATCCTTCCCGTCCACGCCCGACCCTGGGTCGCGCGTGCAGCCAACGGTTGCCGCGTCCCCCGACGACGCCGACGTCGCTCCAGGCGACGAGGACCCACCGAGCGCAGAGGACCACTGACCTGAACGACCGGACTGCTTGACAGCCATCCCCCACGGGACCAGCGGCAGGACAGATGCACGTACCGAGCAGGCGGCTCGCCACCACCGTCGGCCTTCTCGCCTTCCTCCCCAGCCTTGCGCTGAGCGCGGCGCCGGCCGCGGCCGAGCCGGCGACCATCAGCGGTACCGTCCTGGACGCCGGCAGCGGTCAACCGCCGCCGACCGGCGCCTGCGTCGACGCCTACCTCGCCAGTGACGGCAGCTTGGTGGCGGCCGCCTGCATCGACCTGCCGACCGGCGCCTACACCCTCGACGGCCTGGAGACCGGCGTCGCCTACCGCCTCCAGGTGGTCTCCGGTGCTCCCTACCCCCAGGAGACGTGGTGGCCCGGCGGGCCGACGATCAACGACGCGCAGGCGGTGGTGGCACCGGCCACCGTGGACGTGCGCCTTCCGCTGGCGAGCACCTTGACCGGGACGCTCACACGCTCGGACGGGTCGGCCGCGGCCGACGAGTTCGTCACCGTATTCCTCGCCGACCGGGAGGCGGCGTTCGGCCGCTACACCACCACCGGCGCGGACGGCAGCTGGACGATCGATGGCCTGTACCCCACGTCGTACAAGGTGGCATTCGGCGGTGGCTATTCGGCCTGGGCATTCGGGAAGTCCGACTGGGCGAGCGCCGACACCATCGCCGCGGCGGCGGGCGCCACCGTTCGGGTGGACGACGTCCTGTTCCTGCCGGCGAGCATCAGCGGCACCGTCCGCGACGAACGCAGCGGCGACGCGGTCGAGGGAATCTGCGTGATGCTGGAGAACGTGGACCCGACCACCGGCGGGAACTA
>DASQWY010000717.1:0-6741 GCA_035640005.1 Actinomycetes bacterium | reverse complement strand
TACTCCACCGCCGGGTTCTGCTCGTGCAGCACCTTGGTGATCGCCGCCGTCAGGGTCGTCTTGCCATGGTCGATGTGGCCCATCGTCCCAATATTCAGGTGCGGCTTCGTCCGCTCAAACTTCCGCTTCCCCATGACGATCGCTGCTCCTTGACTGTCCCGTCCGATGCCCTTGCCGGTGGGCCAACCTACGACCCGATGCGGCCCGTGCACAAAGCGAGAGCGCCTGCCGACGGCACCGCGCCCTCACCTGGTAGCGGCGGGTGGACTCGAACCACCGACACAGCGATTATGAGCCGCTTGCTCTACCTCTGAGCTACGCCGCCACGGGAGCCGGTCGCCCGCTCCTCCGGTCCCGACCATGGTGCTGACCTGCACGTTTCGGCCGATGGACCTCCGGAACTGTAGCAGCGATGCCAGCAGGCGGCCACCCGGTTGTGGACAGTGCGGCGGTCAGCCGGGGACGCCCGCGCGTGCGCTCAGGCGACCGCCTGCAGCTGCACCGCCTCGAGGCCGACGCCGGCGTTGAACAGCAGGTGGGTGAGGGTGCCGATCGCCGGCCACTGCTCCGGTTCGAACTCGACGGTGACGGTCTGGCCGCCGCCGGCGTGGTCCAGTCGCGCCCGCGCGGCGCAGCGCAGGGAGACGCCCCGGCCGGGGACCTCCAGGACCAGGCTCGTCGGGTCGGCCGGCAGCGGGGACGGGGAGGAGATGCGCGCGCCCGTCAGCGACAGGTCCTCGGCCACGCAGGGGGCGCCGTCCAGCCGCGCCGGCAGCGTGACGGCGAAGCGGACGCTGGCCCGCCGCTCGGCGCCGAACCGCAGCGTGCGGATCCGGGCGACGGCGGCGACCAGCAGCACCAGGTTGAACACCAGCCAGCCGCAGGCCGCGAACGCCGCGATGGGCACCCCGTAGTGCAGCGGCGTGCGGCCCGCGAGGGTGGCGGCGAACCAGCCGGCGGCGGCGACCGACAGCGCCATGACCGCCCACAGGATGCGCGGGGCCGGCGCCCGGCGCGCCCGCGCGCCGGTGCGGCCCTTCGGGGTGACCGCGAAGCGGGCCGGGTGCCGGTGCAGGATGCTCACGGTGGCGGCCAGGTTGGACGGCAGCCGCACCAGGTCGAACAGGACCGCCAGCCAGGGACGCTGCCAGCCGCGGCCGAGCAGCCACAGGGCGAGCTGCTGCAGCGTGAAGGTGACGCCGAACGCGGCCGCGAACGCGCCCAGGGGGGCGCGGATCGGCACGGCCCCGGTGAGCAGGACCGCGACCGGCACCAGCAGGTAGCCCAGCGAGCGCCAGGCGTCGAACCAGCCGAGCAGGGTGAACGCGTAGGCGAGGCGCTGTGCGACGGTGAGGCCCGGGATGGTCAGCGGGTTGTCGGCCCGCAGCACCTGCATGGCGCCGGTGCCCCAGCGGTGGCGTTGCATGAGGTACTGGCTGGGGCCGGCGGCGGCCAGGCCCCTGGCGAGCACCCGGTTGTGGTAGACGGTCCGCCAGCCGGCGGCGTGCAGCCGGATGGTGGTGTGGATGTCCTCGGTGACGGTGCCGGTGGCGACTCCGCCGACCTGCCGCAGGGCCGCCACCCGCAGCAGCGCGCTGGTGCCGCACCAGAAGGCCGCCTGCCAGCGGTTCTTGCCGGGCAGGATGGCCCGGTAGAACAGCGACTGCTCGTTGAAGCCGTCCCGGTGGGCGCTGCGGCTGTGCTCGAACGACTCCAGGTTGTAGAAGTCCTGCGGGGTCTGCACCAGGGCGACCCGCTGGTCGTCGAAGTAGCCGAGGGTCTCGCGCAGGAAGCCGGGCCTGGCGACGTGGTCGGCGTCCAGCACGGCGACCACGTCGGCGTCCACGACCCCCAGGGCGTGGTTGAGGTTGCCGGCCTTGGCGTGGGAGCGGTCGTCGCGGCGCAGGTAGCGGGCGCCCAGGTCGGCGGCGAGCTTGGCGATGTGCGGCCGGTCGCCGTCGTCCAGGACCCAGGTCTCGTGCGCCGGCCGCAGCGCAACCGCCGCCGCGATGGCGGGGGCGAGCACCTCGGGCGGCTCGTTCCAGGTGGGGATCAGCACCGCCACCCGCAGCCTGGTCTCGGTCACCTGGCGGGCGCGCGGGCCGGCGCCCACATCCCACAGCGAGAAGGCGTACAGGCCGAGCCCGACCGCGGCGTGCAGCTCCAGCAGGTACAGCGGGACCGACAGCCACCACACCGCCGGGTCGACCGTGACCACCAACCGCCATCCCAGGTAGGCGACGGTTACCGTCAGCGCCGCCACGGTGACGACGCGGATGACCCGCTCGCGGGCCCGCGAGTCCTCGCGGACCTCGCCCTCCGGGAATACCGGGAACCCCGGGAACCCCGGCTCGCCTGGCGCCAGGTGCTGCTCGGCCACGCCGACCTCCGCTCTCGACCAGTCCGTCGGAGGGCACGATCGGCAGCCGCCGCCCCCGGTTGAGGGCTCGCCTCAGCCGCGGGCAGCGACGTTACGGCGCAGCTCGGTGAGGTAGCGGACGAAAGCGGCGCGCTCGGCGGGTTTGAGGGTGGCCAGCGCCCGCTCGGAGAGGCCCCGCATCTCCTGGTCGATCACCCGCTCCAGGGCGCGCCCGCGGTCGGTGAGGTGCAGGCGGACGAGGCGGGCGTCGGTCGGGTGGGGCCTGCGGGTCAGCAGGCCGGCGGCCTCCATGCGGGTGGTGGCCTTGGTGACCGTGGGGGTGGCCAGGCCGAGCCGCCTGGCGATCTGGCCGGGGGTGAGGCCGTCCTCGTCCCACAGGCACCTGAGGATGAACTGCTGGCCGGCGCGCACCCCGTGGCGGCCGAAGGCGGCCTCGGTGGCCTCGGCCATCGCGCGCTTGGCGGTCCAGAAGACCGCCTGGAACTCGTCGCCGGGCTCGTTCACCGCCGGCAGCCGCGCGGCGGTGCTCTCAGCCCGCGCCGGGTGGGCGCTGTCCCCGGTCGGGCCCCGACCGGCGCAGGCCGAGGTCGGCGAAGGTCGCCGACAGCGCGTCGCTCAGGGAGTTCGCCGCCTTCTTGGTCGCCTCGCCGAACTCGGGGTCCCGGACCGCGTCGCCGATGGCGGTGAACGCCTGGTCGAGCGAGTCCGCGACCTCACGCAGCGCGTCCTCGACCTTGCGCCGGTCGGCCGGCTCCTGGTGCTCGGCGCCGGGCTGCCGCTGGTAGTGCTGGCGCACGCGGCGCCCGAGGTCGCTGAGGTCCTTGCCCACCCGGTCCCATTCCTGCCTGCTGTCGGCCATCGACACTCCCTTCGCCGGCACCCGACGGCAGTCTACTGGGCTCCGCCTCAGCCGACAGGCTGCAGGGTGGCGATGACCGCGACCGCCTCGACCTCGATCAGCAGGTCCTCCCGTACCAGCCGCCGGACCTCCACCGCCGTGCTCGCGGGCGGCTGCCGGGTGTCGACGTACTCGTCGCGGACCTCGCGGACGGCGGGCAGCTGGGTCGCGTCCACCAGGTAGAAGTTGAGCTTGACCACCTGGTCGAAGCCGGCGCCGACCGCCTGGAGCGCCATTCGCAGGTTCTCGAACACCTGGCGGGCCTGCGCGCGGACGTCGCCGGCGCCGACCACCGCGCCGGACGGGTCGATGGCGACCTGGCCCGACAGGTAGACCGGCCGGCCGGCGGTGACCTCCACGACGTGGGTGTAGCCGGTGGGCCGGTGGATCGTCTCGGGGTTGATGAACCTGGCGACGGGCGTGGCGTCCGGCATGCGCCTGCTCCTCTGCTCGGTGGCTGTCGCGCCTGGACCAGGGTTCTACCAGGGCGCTGCCGGCCGGCGCCGCCAGGCCTGGCTAGCGGCCGTCCGGCTGGCCCGCGCGGCTCCTGGAGCCCTTGCGGGTCCGCAGCGCGTCGGCCTTGGTCCGCTCCGGGAACCGGTTGGCGTACTCGCGCTCCAGCTCGAGCATGCGGTCGGTGTGGTTCAGCAGCGCCTGGCGCGAGCCGTGGAAGAAGGTCTCCTCGCGGGTCGCGTACAGGTGGCGCAGCTCGCGTTCCAGTTCCTCGTCCTCAAGCCGGTGAGGGTCGAGGCCGAACTTGCCCGTCATGACGGTCCTTTCGGTCTGCTTGCGGCCCGCTCCAGGTGGTTGTTCCCCCGACGCGCCGGCCTAGTCGGGCACGGTGAAACAGAAAACGGTGCCGCCGCCTTCGTTGCGCTCGAACCAGATGCGGCCGCGGTGGCGTTCCACGATGCGCTTGCAGACCGCCAGGCCGACGCCGGTGCCGGAGTACTCGCCGCGCCCGTGGAGCCGCTGGAACATCCGGAAGACCCGTTCCTGCTGGGCGGGATCGATGCCGATGCCGTTGTCGGCCACCGAGATCCGCCAGGCGCCCTCCACCCTGGTGCCGCTGACCCGGATCCGCGGGGACGCGCCAGGGGGGTGGAACTTGAGCGCGTTGCCGAGCAGGTTCTGGACGACCTGGCCGAGCTGGGTCGGGTCGCCCTGCACGGTCGGCAGCGGGCCGACCTCGACGCTGGCCTTCTGCTCCTCGATCACCGGCGCCAGGTCCAGCAGCGACCGCTCGACCAGCTCGGCGACGTCGACCGGCTGCAGCTCGAGGTCGTGGCGGCCGGCCCGCGAGTAGGTGAGCAGGTCGCCCAGGAGCGCGCGCATCCGCGCCGCCCCGTCCACCACGAAGTTGAGGAAGGTGTCGGCCTCGGCGTCCAGCTGCCCCTGGTAGCGGCGCTGCAGCAGCTGGGTGAACCCGGTCATGGTCCGCAGCGGCTCGGCCAGGTCGTGGCTGACGATGTAGGCGAACTCCTCCAGCTCGGTGTTGGAGCGCTGCAGGTCGCGGTTGGACCGCTCCAGCTCCTGCCGGGCCTCCTCCGCCTGCTGGTAGAGGTGGGAGTTGTCGATCGCCAGCCCGGCGATGCGGGCCACCTCCGCGACCAGGCGGAGGTCGTCCTTGCCGAGCTGGCGGCCGGAGCGGGAGGTGGTCATGTAGGTCAGCGCGCCGAACACGCGGTCGCGGGCGAACAGCGGGACGCACAGGTAGGAGACGACCTGCATGGCGCGGACCAGCTCCAGCAGCTCCGGATCGAGGGCACGGCCCCTGAGCTGCTCGTCGTCCAGCCGCTCCACCAGCTCCGGCTCGCCGCTGCGGATCGCCTTGACCTGCCCGGACCATTCCCGTTTGGCGATCGGGAAGCGCTCCTCCAGCTCGTGGACGGCCCGCTCCCAGTCCGGATCGGCGTTGGCGCTGGCCAGCAGCCGCAGCTCACCGTCCTCGTCGCACAGGTCGACCCGGCACCCGTCGGCCATGCGGGGCACCAGCAGCTCGGCGACGTTGCTGAGGGTGGTCCGGTAGTCGAGGCTGGAGGCCAGCACCGTGCCGGCCTCGGCGAGCGCCGACGCGCGGTCCAGCGCCGCCTCGGCCGCGGCCTTGGCCGCGATGGCCTCCTCCAGCTCGATCCGGTCGCCGAGGTCCCGCAGGGAGGCGACGAACAGCTCGCCGCGCCCGTCCGGGACCGCCGAGATGGTCAGCTCGATGTCGATCTCACGGCCGTCGCGGTGCATCGCCGGGACCCGCACCGGCCGGCCGAGCAGCCGCGGGGTCCGGTCCTCCAGGTAGCGCCGGAAGCCGCGCAGGTGCGCCTGGTGGAGCCGTGGCGGCTGTATCGCGGTGAGCGGCTGCCCCACCAGCCCGCCGTCCGGCCAGCCCAGCAGCCGGCCCGCCGACCGGTTGGCATAGACGATCCGCCCGCTCCCGTCGGCGGCGACCACGGCGTCGGCGAACCCGTCGAGCACACCTCGAAAGTCCACCGGCGCCACCCTTCCGAGGAAGCCAGCCCACGACGGTATCGGCCAGGCCGGTTGGGTCCTTGAGCCGGTGGTCTGTGCGCCAGCTCGGGGGGTACGCAACGCCGGTAGGCCGTCGACCCTGAGGGGAGGTCGGAGATGGCCACGCAGAAGCAGGTCCAGGCCGCGCGGCAGAACGTGAAGAAGGCCCGCGGCGGTGCCCAGAAGAAACGCTCGATCGCCCACATGCCGGCCAAGACGCGCACCGCGCTGGGCAAGCAGGGCGCGGCGGTCGCCCAGCGCAAGCGCACCGGCAGCTCGTCGCCCAAGACCCGCCAGGAGCTCTACGAGGAAGCCAAGCGCCGGAACCTCAAGGGTCGCTCCAAGATGGGTCGGGACGAGCTGGCCCGCGCCCTGGGTCACAAGTAACCCGGCGCCACGCGACCGAAGGGGCCGATCCACGCGGATCGGCCCCTCGGCGAGCAGGTTCGGCTGCGCCCGCCACCGGTCAGCTCAGGTAGCGGGCCAGGGCGAATGTCTGCTTCCCGGACCCGCTGACCGCCGACCCGACGGCCACCGGCCTGCCGCCCTGCACGACGAGCGCCTTGGCTCGGTCCTCGCGGTGGGCGAAGTCGGTGGTCGTGGTGCCGCCGGTCCCGAAGGTCGTGTCCAGGTCGCCGTTCTGCCGGTAGCGGGCCAGGGCGAAGTCGAAGCGGAGGCCCCCTCCGGTGAAGCTGGACCCGGCCGCCACCAGCTTGCCCTGCTGTACGACGAGCGCGTTGATCTCGTCGGCATCGCCGAAGACCGGGGCGAAGTCGGTGGTGACCTTGCCCCCAGTCCCGAACGTCGGGTCGAGCGAGCCGTAGTCGTCGTAGCGGGCCAGCGCGAAGTCGGGACCTGAGCCGGTGGTGGCGCCGCCGGCGGCCACCAGCTTCCCGCCCTGCACCACCAGCGCCCCGGCGTCGTCGAAGCCGCCCGCGAAGTCGGTGGTGACCCTGCCGCC
>DASQWY010000716.1:0-4713 GCA_035640005.1 Actinomycetes bacterium | reverse complement strand
GGGGCCTACACGGGTCAATACGCATACCCGCCACGGCGCAGTACGCCGAATGCGGGTGGGGCCTGCGATACTGGGACCAGGTGCGGCTACGCTGCCGCCGAGGTGGAGTCACCGTAGCCGAGTTTGCGTTATCAACATGATGTGTACGCGGCGCGAGCGGCGCTAGCGTCAGGAACACAAGCAAGCGCCAACGACGAGCACGGGTCGGTGTGCGGATCCTCTACCTGATCGACAGCCTCGGCCCCGGAGGGGCCGAGCGGTCGCTCGCGGCGATGGCCCCCCTCTACACCCGCAAGGGGATCGAGCTGGAGGTGGCGTTCCTCCACGACCGGGCGGGCGTGCGGCCCGACCTGGAGGCGGCGGGCGCCGGGCTGTTCTCGCTGGCGGGCCGCGGCGGGCGGGCCGGCTGGACGCGGCGGGTCCACCGGCTGCTCGCGTCCCGGCGCCCGGACCTGCTGCACACCACCTTGTTCGAGGCCGACGTCACCGGGCGGGTCGGCGCCACCCTCACCGGGGTGCCGGTGGTGTCCAGCCTGGTGAACGTGGCCTACGGCGCCGACCAGGCCGCCACCCCGGGCGTGCGCCGCTGGAAGGTGCGCGGCGCCCAGCTCGCCGACGCGCTGACCGCGCGGCGGGTGGTCCGCTTCCACGCCAACGCCAGCCACATCGCCGACGTGATGGCGGGCAGGCTGCGCGTGCCGCGCGACCGGATCGAGGTCATCCCCCGCGGGCGCGACCCCGAGCTGCTGGGGCGCCGCGACCCGGCCCGCCGCGCCCGGGCGCGGGCGGGCCTGGGCGTCTCCGGGGACAGCCCGCTGCTGCTGGCCGTGGCCCGCCACGAGCACCAGAAGGGGCTCGACGTGCTGCTGGAGGCGCTGCCGGCGGTGCTGGCGCGCGCGCCCGGCGCCCGCTTGCTGGTGGCGGGCAGGCAGGGCAACCAGACCCCGCTGCTGCGGGCCGCCGCCGACCAGCTGCGCCTGGACGGGGCGGCGACCTTCCTGGGTGCCCGCTCCGACGTGGCCGACCTGCTGTGCGCCGCCGACGTGCTGGTGATCCCCTCCCGCTGGGAGGGCCTGTCCAACGTGCTGATCGAGGCGATGGCGCTGGAGGCGCCGGTGGTGGCCAGCGACCTGCCGACCCTGCACGACGCCGTGGACGACGGCGACACCGCCCGGCTGGTCCCCTCCGGCGACCCGGCCAGGCTGGCCGCAGCGATCGTGGCCAACCTGGAGGACCCGGCCGCCGCGGCCGCCCGCGCCGCCCGCGCCCGCCAGCGGTTCCTGGACCGCTTCACGATCGACCGGGTGGTGGACCGGATGCTGGCGTTCTACGGTCACGCGCTGGCGGCGGGACCGCGGCGCTCCCGCGCAACCGCGCCCTGAGGCGGTACCTGAGGTCGAGCAGGCGGCCGCCGCCGCCGCGCGGCAGCAGCCAGGTCTCGTCGACGCGGTCGGCGGCGCCGAAGCGGTACTTGTACGGCTCGGCTCCCCGCAGGAAGTCGAACACCCGCGCGCCGGCCAGCCCCGCCAGCCGGATCGCCTCGCCGACCAGCACGGTACCGAGGTTGGCGGCCGCCCACTCCGGCTCCCAGCCGGTCTGGTAGTGGGCGAACTGGTCGCGCCAGCAGAAGCCGTAGAGCACCCCGACCGCGCGGCCGTCCCGCTCGGCCAGCACCACGGCCGGCCCGCGGCCCGGCCCGGCGCGGGCGATCAGCCGCCGGTGGAACCCGGCCCGGCCGCGGTCGAAGCTCGACCGCCCCGGCCGCAGGCTCCAGCGGCGCTCGTGGAGGCGGAAGACCGTCTCCAGCAGCGACTCGGTCATCCGCTCCGGCCCGACCCAGCGGAAGCCGACGCCCTCCCGCTGCAGCCGGCGGCCGTAGGCGCGCAGCTGCTTGCGGAACTTGGCGGACAGCTCCAGCTCGGCGCCGCCGGCCGGGATCGCCAGGCGCGGGCAGGCGGAGGCGCCGACCTGCCGCGCCCCGGCGGGCACCAGCGGCACGCCCGCCTGCGGGTCCAGGTCGCGCAGCAGCAGCGAGGCCGAGGCCGCCCTGCCGGCCAGGAACTCCCGCACGTCGGCGGCGCGGCCGGGCAGGACCGGCCAGCCGCAGTGGTCGGCCGCGCCGGCGCCGGCGCCGAGGTTGCTCCAGGCCGGCACGGCCAGCGGCACCCGCGGGTGCAGCCGCTGCCCGTCCCGGAGCAGCGCGGCCACCGCCGCCAGCGCGCCCGACCCGTCCCGCCAGACCGCCACCTCCGCCTCCCGGCCGGCGCCGAACGCCTCCCACCAGCCGAGCACCCAGTCGGGGGTGAGGAAGTAGGAGCCGCCGTCGACCACGCCGGCGAGCCGGCGCCAGTCGTCCACCAGCCCGGCGAGCTGCTCCGGGCGCGAGCAGACCTCGGAAGGGCGCACGCCTACGACCGGCCCCTGGCGCGGTGCAGGGCCGGGTGCAGCCCGCTGGCGATCAGCGCCAGCCGGTCCAGGCGGCTGCCGGCGTTGGCCCTGACCCTGGAGATCCGCAGCGGCGCCGTGGACCCGGGCCGGTTGACCCGGTGGTCGAACAGGAACGCCGCCTGGTAGCCGGCCGCGGCCAGCAGCCGCTCGGCGCGCTGGTCCCAGTCGCCGTTGGGGTAGGCGAACGCACGCGGGTGGTGCCCCAGGACGTCGCGGAGGGCGCGGTCCGCCTCGCCGACCTCGGCGGCGACCTTGCCGCCGTCGCAGTGCGGCAGGCACGGGTGGGTCAGCGTGTGGTTGCCGACCGCCACCCCCGCCGCCTCCAGCACGCGCAGCTCCTGGCTGCGCAGCTGCGGCGTGCGCGGGCGCGGGCCGCCGGCGGTGCGGCGCAGCTCGGCGAGCACCTGCAGCCGCTCGCGGTCGGGCAGGTTCTTCAGCCTGGCGACCAGCGCCTTCCCCGACAGGCCCTGGTGGCCGCCGGCGCTGCCGCCCCGGGCGACCAGCTGCTCCACCTCGGTCCACCAGAACGGCTCGTCGCTGTCGAGCACGCCGGCGACCACGAAGGCGACCGCCGGGCAGTCCCGCTCGCGCAGCAGCGGCAGGCCGGCCTCCAGCAGGCTGCGGTGGCCGTCGTCGAAGGTGAGCAGGACCGCGTGGGGCGGCAGCTCGCGCTCGCCCGACAGCGCCTCGACCACCTGCTCCAGCGACACCGGGCGCATGGCGCCGGTGAGGTAGTCGAGGTGGTCGCGGAAGTTGCCGGGGTCGTCGATGCCGTGGTAGGCGAGCACGGTGAGCCGCTGCGCGGCGCGGCGCCTGAAGGCGAGCTGCATGGGCGAGCGGCGCAGCAGCCGGTCCAGCGACGCGCGGATCGCCAAGCCCCCTCCTCGTGGTCTGACGTCACGGCAGGGTGGCTGCGTAGTGTATCCAATTTGCGTAGCGCGGCCGGAAATGGGTGCTTGGTCTGCTGAGCCTACGTTCGACCGCCGTAGCGCGCCTACGCTGCTTGCGGTTCGGAGCGTACGTGACCGCCGTGTAGCCTGCGCTCGGGGAGAAGGTCTGTCTGTGCGCATCCTTCATCTGATCGCCACTGGCCAGCGGCGGGGGGCCGAGGTGTTCGCCTCGGACCTGGTCGCGGCGCTGGACGAGCCCGGGCTCCGCCAGCGGGTCGCCGTGCTGCACGGCGGCCCGCCGTGGCCGGTCGACTTCGGCGCGCCGGTCACCACGCTGGGGGCGCGGCCGCTGCCGCTGCACCCCGGGGCGCTGCGGGCGTTGCGGCGGCTGCTGCTGGACTGGGGGCCGGACCTGGTCCAGGCCCACGGCGGGCAGCCGCTCAAGTACGCGGTGCTGGCCGCCCCGCGGCGACCGCCGATCGTCTACCGGCGGATCGGGTCGCTGGCCGGCTGGCTGTCGAGCCGCCCGCGGCGGGCCCTGTACGGGCGGCTGGTCCGCCGCGCGGCCGCGGTGGTGGCCGTCGCCGAGTCGGTCCGGCGGGAGACGGTCGACGCCTTCCGGCTGCCGCCCGAGCGGGTGGTGACCATCCCCAACGGGGTCGACCCCGGGCGGCTGCGGCCCGCCCGCGGCCGCGCCGCCACCCGCGAGGCGCTCGGCGTCCCGGCCGAGGCGACGGTGGTGCTGTCGCTGGGCGCGCTCTCCTGGGAGAAGGACCCGCTCGGGCAGCTGGCGGTGACCGCCCCGCTGCTGCGCGGGCGGCCGGGCACGGTCCACCTGTTCGCCGGCGACGGGCCGCTGCGGGCCGAGCTGGAGGCGGCCGCCCGCGGCGCCGGCCTCGACGGGCGCGCGCTGGTGCTCGGCAGCCGCGCCGACGTCGGCGACCTGCTGGCCGCCAGCGACCTGATGCTGTTCGCCAGCCGCACCGAAGGCATGCCGGCCAGCGTGATCGAGGCCGGCGTGGCCGGGCTGCCGGTGGTCGGCGTGGCGCTCACCGGCGTGCCCGAGGTGGTCGAGCACGGGGTCAGCGGGCTGCTGGTCCAGCCCGGCGACCATGACGGCCTGCGGGCGGCGCTGGCGAGGACGCTCGACGACGGCGCCCTGCGCGCCGCCATGGGCGAGGCGGCCAGGGAGCGCTGCCGGCGGCGCTACGGCATCCAGACCATCGCCGCCGCCTACCGGAACCTCTACGAGGAGCTGCATTGGGCGGCACGCGCGGCGTCCTGATCGTCATCAAGGGCCTCGGCCGCGGCGGCGCCGAGCAGCTCCTGGTGAGCGGCGCCCCGTACCTCGACCGCAAGCGCTACCACTACCAGT
>DASQWY010000715.1:0-3211 GCA_035640005.1 Actinomycetes bacterium | reverse complement strand
AGCTGCTCGGCGAGCAGCCCCCGCCGCGGCGCCCGCCGCTGGTCGCCTGCCTGCTGTCGCTGCTCGGCCTGGTCGTTGCGGTCAGCCTGGCCATGTGCGTCGGCCAGGGCCTGGCCAGCGCGGTCCTTGGCTAATGGTCCGCAGCCACCACCAGGAACGGAGGAGTGGGGATGTTCGATGTCGTCATCGTGGGTGGAGGGCCGGCCGGGCTCAACGCTGCGCTGCTGCTGGGTCGGGCCAGGCGGCAGGTGCTGCTGTGCGACGCGGGCGCGCCGCGCAACGCGCCCGTCGAGCACGTGCACGGGTTGCTCAGCCGCGACGGGCTGCCACCAGGCGAGCTGCTGCGGGTCGGCCGGGAGCAACTGGGCCGCCTACAACAGCGTGCAGCTGCGGCACACGGAGGTGCAGGCGGCCACCGCCAACGGCGACCACAAAGGCTTCGCGGTGACCCTGGCCGACGGCAGCCGCGAGGCGGCACGGCGGCTGCTGCTGGCGACCGGCGTGGTCGACCAGCTCCCCCCGATCCCCGACCTGGCCGAGCTGTGGGGGCGCGGGGTGTTCAACTGCCCCTACTGCGACGGCTGGGAGGTCCGCGACCAGCCACTGGCGGTGCTGGGCGCCGACCCCAGGGCCTTCCAGCTGGCGCTGCACCTGACCCGCTGGAGCCGCGACGTGGCCTGGTGCAGCAACGGGCCGCTGCCCGACGTGGACCGCGCGCTGCTGGCCGTGCGGGGCGTGCGGGTTCGCGAGGAGCCGATCACGCGCCTGGAGGGCGCCGACGGGCGGCTGGAGCGGGTGGTGTTCACCGGCGGCGCGCCGCTTGACCGCCGGGCGGCGTTCCTGCACGCGCCGACCCGGCAGCGCAGCGACCTGCCGGCCCAGCTGGGCTGCGTGCTGCTGGAGGACAGCGCGGTCAGCGTCGGCGACCTGGGCCAGACCACCGTGCCTGGCGTCTTCGCCGCCGGCGACATGGCCCGCCGCCCGACGATGCCGCTGCCGGGCGCGCAGGTGGTGGTCGCCGCTGCCGAGGGCGCGATGGCGGCGGTCGCCATCGACCAGGACCTGGCCCAGGCCGACCTGGCCGGCTGAGGCCGCGAGCCGGGCGACGCGGCTACGCCAGCGACTGGCGCCAGGCGGTCCGCTCGGCCACCGACCCGGCGTGGGTCTTGGCCAGCAGGTGGATCTCCCGGGCATCGGCCCACCGCAGCACCGAGACGTTCAGCTGGCCGACCAGCCCGCTGGCGGCCAGCGCCTGCAATTGCTCGGTGAGGCCGACGGGCAGGATCTGCCGGACCAGGACGGAGCTGTCGCCGCTGGGCGGGGCCAGGCACAGGTAGGCGGTGGCGCGCCGGCCGTCGGCGATCAGGTGGACGTCGCTGAGGTGGCGCACCAGGGTGGGGTCGAGGGCTTGGATGGTTTCCAGCAGCGTCCGCACCGCCGCCTCCTCACACGCTGTGCCGGTCGGTGCCGTAGCCTTTGGCTGATCGGTGGGGTAACGAAGTCACGGCGGTGGCGGTTCCCGGGCCGAGCCGCCGTCGACGCAAGCGATGGTCGGGCGTGGGCTCGGGGCTCATGGTGGTGGCGGTGGTGCGATGGTCACCGGGGCGCCGTAGCCGGCGTAGTCGCGGTCCATGAAGTGGCCAGGGGCGTCCATGCGCTCGCGCAGGATGCGGTCGGCCCTGTCCACCCACAGCCGGTGGTAGGCGCCGTTGGCCGCGTCGATGAACGCCAGCACCCTCACCGGGGTGGCGCCGAAGCGGGCGGGGCCGAGGTCGACCACGTTGGCCTCGTGGTCGCTCCAGTTGCGGGCGGGGAACCTCAGCGTCAGCCCGGGGACGGTCTCCTTCTTCCACGGGCCGTCGCCGTCGCGGGTGTAGCGGCTCTCGCCGACCCAGACGGTCTCGAAGGTGCTGGTGCCGTTGTCGGTGTGCCAGCGGGCCAGGTCGGGCGCCTTGAGGGCGTAGTCGGTGCGGAACACGGTGCCCTGGCCGCCGTCCAGCACCTCGTGGATGCGGAAGGAACCCGAGCGGGCCAGCGCCCGGTCGGCCGCGCGCAGCCGGGCGACCCCGGAGCCGGAGGGCGGCAGCGGCACCGGGACCTGGAAGCGGGCGGTGCCTCCGGGCAGGGCGGCCAGCACGGTGAGCCGTCCCTTCGGTGGCCTGGGCAGGAAGGCCTCGGCGCAGCCGGTGCCGCAGGGCTGCACCGACCCGCCGGCCGGCCGGCCGCCGGGGCCTTGGAGCCGCAGCGGCCGGGGGGCGACCGCCGGTGGGATGCCCAGCCCGCCGCGCGCGCGCACCAGCAGCCCGCCCCCGGGTCCGGCGGTGAACGCGGTCAGCCCCACCAGTGCGCTGCCGGCCCGCCCGCCCAGCACCAGCGCGTCCGGCGGGTCGGGCGGGGCCGCGCCCGCGGTGGCCGGCGCGGTGGCGATGCCGACCGACGCCACCGGCGGCGGCTTCGGGTCGGGACCGGGCAGGGCGATGGTGACCTGCCAGCGGCCGGGGAGGGTGAACGCGCCGGTAGCGACCCGGAAGGTCGCGGCGGCCACCCGCGGGAGGGTGAGCGAACTGGGGGCGACCCGACCGGCCTGGTCGGCCACGGTCAGCCGCACCGCACGCAGCCCGTCGACCGGCCGCCCATCAGCGCCGGCCACCGCCAGCGACAGGACGTTCAGCCCCACCGTCCCGGGCTCCAGGCCCAGCTGCAGCTGCAGCGGCCCGGCGGCCAGCCGTTGCTGCTGCGGGCCGCCGGCGACCCTGCCGGCCGCCAGCGCGTCCAGCACCTCGCCGGCCGGGATGGTGTTGGCCAGCACCGCGGCCACCAGCACTACCCCCAGCGCGCCGGCGGCCTCCACGCCGACCAGCCGGCGCAGCCGCCTTGGCGCCTGCTCATCGCGGGTGCGGGGCAGCAGCCGCAAGCGGGCGACGGCGGCCAGCAGCAGCACGGCGGCGGCCAGGGCCAGCTTGACCAGCAGGGTGCGGCCGTAGTCGGTACGGAACAGGCCGGCGCGGCCCGGCACCTCCCCCAGCGCCTCCAACGCACCAGTGGCCGCGATGACCGCGACCGCGCGCAGGGCCAGGGCCGAGAAGCGACGCAGGGTGGCGGTGGTGGCCCGGCGGCCCAAGCTGACCAGGACCACGAGCCCGCCGACCCAGGCGGCCACGGCCAGCAGGTGGACGGTCTCCAGCGGCAGGAACCCCCAGCGCGGGCGCAG
>DASQWY010000714.1:0-3788 GCA_035640005.1 Actinomycetes bacterium | reverse complement strand
CGCAGGGCGAGCGCCGTCCGCCGCCGCAGCGGCCGGGCCGCGGCCGGCTCGGGCAGGACCGGCGCGCCCGGAAGGGCGGAGTGAGCCCAGTCGCAGGTCGACAGGACGGCCAGCCGGGCAGCGATGGGGTCGAGCATCGTCCACAGCTCCTCTCTGCTACACTACTGCGGTAGTAGCTTCGCGAGCAGTATGGCACTACCGCAGTAGTGTAGTCAAGGAGGTGGCCATGGCTAGACTGGACGAGCTGGTGCAGCGGCTGCAGGCGCTCGGGTTCTCCCAATATGAGGCGCGCGCCTACTGCGCCCTGCTGCAGAAGTCGCCGGCCAACGGCCACGAGGTCGCCAAGACGGCCGGCATCCCCACCTCCAAGGTCTACGAGACCCTGGAGCGGCTGCACACCAAGGGCGCCGTGCTGGTGCAGCGCTCCGAGCCGACGTTGTGGGCCCCGGTCCCCCACCGGGACCTGGTGGCCGCGCTCCGCTCCCGCATGGAGTCCACCTTCAGCGCGGTCGAGCAGGGGCTTGCCCAGCTCGGCCACGAGCAGGACACCAAGCTGACCTGGAGCCTGTCGGGCCGCGGGCACGTGGTCGACTCGATGCGGGCGGTGATCGACCGCGCGCAGGAGCGGCTGGCCGCCGCCGTCCCGGCCGCCGCCCTCGCCGAGCTGGCGCCGGCGTTGCGGCGGGCCGCCGAGCGCGGGGTCGACCTGGACCTGGTCGCCGGCGACGGCGCCGAGCCGGACCTGCCCGAGGGTGAGCACGTCCGCGTCCGGCGACACCCCGAGCCGGAGGACGGCGACCGGCTGGGCGTGGTGGTCGGCGACAGCGAGGAGACCGTGCTGGCCGACCTGGGCCTGGACCGGCCGGAGGGCATGTGGACCCACCACCCGGCCGTGGCCCTGCTGGTCGGCGAGCACCTGCGCGCGCTCGCCTGACCGGCCCTCAGCCTACTTCGACGGTTGGGGCAGGCTGCACTTGATCTTGGGGTTGACGCCGGCGTAGTTCAGCGGGCCGGCCGCGATCGTGACCGCAATGGTCCCCAACTTGGCGCAGTTGGCGCTGGAGCTGGAGAAGTAGCTCCGCTGCGACGCCGCCACGACCCCGATGAGCAGCCAGATCAGGACCAGTGCCGTGCCGAGTTTCATCTCCGATCCCGCCCGCTACCAGTACCAGCGGCGGCCGCCGACCGGGCGCCCCATCGATCCCAGGAGCCACAGGACGGCCCCGACGATCAGCAGGATGATCCCGATCGTGGTCAGGATCCCGACCTTGGCGACGAGGCCGATGATGAGCAGGATCAACCCGAGAACGATCATGCTGCTGCCTCCTTCGGCCCCCGCGGCGCAGGCGCTCGGGGACGTGTCGACTGGACGGTCATCGCCTCCCCCCCGAGGCGGCAATCCAATCGCGTTTGCGTTGCTAAAGCCAACCCTTCTGCTCGGCGATGTTGAGGGCCTCCAGGTGGCTGCGGGCGCCGAGTTTGCGGATGGCGACGAAGCCGACCGGCTCCCGCACGGTCAGGCCGTCCAGCAGCGCGCCCTGCTGCAGCATCGCTCCGACCCGCCCGGCCGCGACCGCCTGGCCCGGGTCGCCGCCGAACACGGTGACCCGGCCACCGCCCGTCCAGGGCGGTCACCCTCCCGTACCGCTCGGTGACCCCGTCGAGCAGTGCGACGGTCTGCTTCATCACTCCCTCCGTTTCCCTCGTCGTCGCTGGTCAACGGGGTGCAGCGCAGGTTCGCCCGGCACGGGCGCGAAGTGCCGACCCTCCCGACCTGGCCGTGACAGTTGTCACGGTGGGGGTGGCGGTGCCGGTTTTGCGAGGTCACGACAAGGGAAACCACGACGAGACCGGCGATCGGATCGGAGGGACCAGCGCCATGTACGACGTCATGGTCTTCGACCACCGTCGCGCCGAGCACCGGCCGCTGGACTCCAAGGCGGAGCTGGCCCGCCTGCTGTTCGGCTACACCACCGGCAACGGCCAGCGCTTCCCGGCCCAGCCCGAGCTGGTCCGGTTCGTCGCCCGCCCCGGCAAGGACGGCGACCAGCAGGACAACCTGGACGGCCAGCAGGCGATCGCGCTTGCCGAGGGCGGCGAGGTGATCCGCTTCGTCTACCGCGCCGAGGGCCGGCGCACCGAGGGATCCCTGGCGCGCACCGGCAGCAGGCAGCTCAGGGTCCGGTAGCCGCCCGGTTCAGCGGTCTGGCTTGACGCCGAAGTGGGCGAGGCCGTGCTCCAGCGGGGCGAGCGCGTGCCGGGCCTGGGCGCGGACGTCGCGGAGCAGCCGGCGGTTGGGCGTTCCCGCCAGCGTCCCGCGCCGCACGTAGTCGACCAGCGTGCGGTGGAAGCCCATCAGGGCGTTGGCGACCACCCAGGGCTGCGCGTCGCCGGCACGGGCCCCGGTCTCCTCGGCGACGAGCATCGCCAGCGACGCCGTGAAGCGGGCGAACACCTGCTGCTCGTGCGCGAGCAGCGCCGGGCTGTCGAGGATCATCCGGCCGAGCGCGGTGAGCTGCCCGCTGGCGCCCTCGTCCGCGAGCAGGCCGTGCGACCCGGTCACGAAGCGCGCGAACGCCGCCAGGATCGACTCTCCCGGCGGCCGCTCGCGGACCGCGTCCAGCAGCGCCGCCTCGAACGTCTCGAGGCGGTGGTAGACGAGGCCCGGCTTGGACGGGAAGTAGTTGTAGACGGTCTTGGCGTCGACCTCGGCCGCCCGCGCCACCTCGGCGACGGTGACCGCGTCGAAGCCGCGCTCCAGGAACAGGCGCAGCGCCGTGTCCGCGATCAACTGACGCGTCCGCCGCTTCTTGCGCTCCCGCAGTCCGAGCTGCTGCACCATGAACATCCATTCACTGGAAACTTCTAGTTTAGGGACCATTCTAGCCAGGGAAGGTCCGACGGGAGGCAGGTCCGGCGAGGGAAGGCTGAGACGATGCGCGTCAGCGTCAACGCGACGAACTACTCGTGGCCGGCCGGCCCGCCGGCGTTCGGCGATGAGCTCACGCGGCTGGTGGAGGCGGCGGAGCGGGCCGGGATCGACACCGTCTGGGTGCCTGACCACCTGCTGCAGGCCGACCCGACGGCGGGGCCCGGCGAGACCGAGATGTACGAGGCCTACACCGTGCTCGGGTACCTGGCGGCGCGGACCGAGCGGATCCGGCTCGGGGCCATGGTGAGCCCGGTGGCGTTGCGGCCCCCCGCCCTGCTGGTCAAGGCCGTCACCACCCTCGACGTGCTCACCGGCGGGCGGGCCTGGCTCGGCATCGGCGCCGGCTACCACGGCGACGAGGCGCGCGTCCTGGGGCTGCCGCTGCCCCCCACGTCCGAACGGTTCGAGCGGCTGGAGGAGACGCTGCGGATCGCGACCCGGATGTGGGCCGGCGACCAGGCGCCGTTCGAGGGCCGGCACTACCGGATGGAGGGCCCCGTCGACAGCCCCGGTCCGGCGCGGCGCCCCCATCCGCCGATCCTGGTCGGCGGTGCCGGCGAGCGCCGGACCCTGCGCCTGGTGGCGCGGTACGCCGACGCCTGCAACCTGTTCGACATCCCCGACGGTGGGCGCACCGTCAGGCACAAGCTCGGGGTCCTCGCCCGGCACTGCGCGGACGCCGGCCGCCCCTACGAGGCGGTCGAGAAGACGCTGAGCACCCGGCTGGAGGCCGGGGAGTCCAGCGAGGAGTTCGTGCAGCGGTGCAAGGCGGCCGCGGCGCTCGGGATCGAGCACATGGTCGTCATCACCGCCGGCCCGTGGCGGCCGGAGGCCCTGGCCAGGCTCGCCGCGGCGG
>DASQWY010000713.1:0-2524 GCA_035640005.1 Actinomycetes bacterium | reverse complement strand
GCCGAGGGCGTGACCGAGCTGCGCGCCACCGGCATGCCGCTCGGGCTGCTGCCGGACATGACCTACCAGGAGCACGAGGCGGTCCTCGGGCACGGCGAGACGCTGCTGCTGCACTCCGACGGGCTGGCCGAGGCCCACTCGCCCGGCGGGGAGATGTTCGGCTTCCCGCGCCTGGCAAAGCTGTGCGCGGAGCGCGGCGGCCAGGCCCTGATCGACCTGCTGCTCACCGAGCTGGCCGCGTTCACCGGGGCCGGCTGGGAGCAGGAGGACGACATCACCCTCGTCAGCCTGCAGCGGGGCAGCGGCATGGACGCCCCGCGGGTGCTCGACGAGTTCGCCGTGCCCAGCGAGCTGGGCGCCGAGCGCGCCCCGGTGGAGCGCGTGCTGCGGGCGGTGGCCCCGCTGGAGCTGCCGAGCGCCCGGCTGGAGCAGCTCAGGACGGCGGTGGCCGAGACCATCATGAACGCCGTCGAGCACGGCAACCACGGGCAACCCGAGCTGCCCGTGGAGATCCGCGTGACCGCCTCCGGCATGGACCTGGAGGTGGCCATCACCGACCAGGGAGGCGACCGGCCGATCCCCGACGCGCCGGACCCCGATCTGGACGCCAAGCTGGCCGGCCTGCAGGACCCCCGGGGCTGGGGCCTGTTCCTGATCCGCAATATGGTGGACGACCTGCGCACGTCGAGCGACAAGCTGCACCACACAGTGCATCTCGTCATGCACTTGCGGCAGACCACCTCTGAAAGAGAGGCAGCCGATGAGAGCGGGTGAGCTGAACGTGGTGGTTCGCCAGCGCGGCGAGGTCACGGTCCTTGACATCGTCGGCGACATCGACCGCGAGTCCGACGCGGCGCTACAGTCCGCGTATGACCAGGCGGCCGCCGCCGGCGATGGCATGCTGCTGCTGAACTTCACCGGCGTCGGCTACATCAACTCGACCGGAATCGCGGTGATCGTCAGCCTGCTGGCGCGGGCTCGCAAGGAGCACCGGGCGATCAGCGCCTACGGGCTGAACGAGCACTACCGGCACATCTTCAGCATCACCAGGCTGGCCGACTTCATCGAGATGTACCAGGACGAGGACAGCGCCGTGGACGGGGTGTCCGCGGCGAGCTGACGACCACGGCGCTCGCGCGGCGCGGGGGGGAGAGCAATGGAGCAGCAGATTGGCACCATGGACGTCCGCGAGGTCAGCGGACGGGTCAGCGTCGTCGACATCCACGGCGACGTCACCAGTGCCAGCGAGTCGGTTCTGAGCGAGGCCTACTCCCGGGCCAGCACCCCGACGACCCGGGCCATCGTCCTCAACTTCAGCGGGCTCGAGTACATGAATTCGGGCGGCATCGGCATGCTGGTGACCCTCCTGGTCCGCGCCAACCGCCAGCGCCAGCGCCTGCTCGCCTTCGGCCTCAACCAGCACTACCGGCAGATCTTCGAGCTGACCCGGCTGGACGAGGCGATCGGCATCCACGACAGCGAGGACGCCGCCCTGGCCGCCGCCGACGGCCGCTGAGCCCCGAGGGGAGCACCCCCATGAGCACGCAACCAGGAGACGCCGCCGGCGGCGAGCCCACCGAGCCCCCCGAGCCCCCCGAGCTCACGCCCCGTGACGCCGCCAACTGGGCCAAGCACGTCGGCACCCTGCGGCTCGGCGAGGTCCCGGCGGAGGCGATCAACCTCAACGTCACCGGCAAGCGCCTGGTCGGCCCGATCCAGGGCTTCGGCAAGCTGTGGCAGAAGACCTACCAGGTGGAGCTGCGCGGCGTCGAGACCACCCCGACCGGGGTGATCGCCACCTGGAAGGAGGCCTTCGCCACCTTCTGGCCCAGGACCGGCCGCTTCTACGGCCCGCTGACCAGCATCGCCCCCGGCGACGTCGCCCTGCTCAACATCGCCGTCGGCGGCGGCGTGAAGCTCTCGACCGGGATCCTGGTGCTCTACGCCGACGAGGAGTCGTTCACCTTCATGACCCCGCAGGGGCACATCTTCGCCGCCTGGATCACCTTCAGCGCCGCCACCGGCGAGAACGGCGTCGTCGCGGCGCAGACGCAGGTGCTGCTGCGCGCCAACGACCCGCTGTACGAGCTGGGCATGCCGCTGGTGGTCCACCGCCGGGAGGACCGCTTCTGGCAGCAGACCCTCGCCAACCTCGCCCGCCACCTCGGCGTGGCCGACCCGGTGGTGACCACCGCCAGGGTCTGCGTCGACCGCCGCCGCCAGTGGTCCAAGGCCGGCAACGTGTGGCACAACGCCGGGGTCCGCTCGACGCTGTACGCGTTCGGCGCGCCGATGCGGATGGGGCGCCGGCTGCTGGCCGGCAGGGACGGCTAGCCAGGCGGCGGGCAGCACCGTGACGCGGCTGGCCTGGGCGCTGTGCGGCCTGTCGGTCGCCCTCGCCCTGGCCAGCATCGCGCTGGCCGGCTACAACGGCGAGACCCCCAACGACCTGGTCGCCGCCCACCACGCCATCGGCATCGTGGTCGCGCTGACCCTGCCGGCGGTCGGCGCGCTGATCCTGGTC
>DASQWY010000712.1:0-14156 GCA_035640005.1 Actinomycetes bacterium | reverse complement strand
GGCCTGCAGCTGCTGCAGGCGACGCTGCTTGGCGAACCGCTCCGCCCCGCTGGCGTACCCGCGCGTTCGGCCCTGCCGCCGCCCGACCGTCACCCCGAGACGAGCCCGCAGCCGCCGGATCGCCCGGCGTAGCCCCGCCCGTGCGTCCAGCAGGTTCTTGGTGGCCCGCTCCCACTGGTCGTTGGAGGTCCGGGTGATCGCCCCCGCCCACCGCGACGAGGATGCCGCGGTCAGCGCGCGCTTGCGATCGGCCCACTGGTCGTTGCTGCGACCCAGCCGGCAGCGGACGGCGACATCAGCGCTAGCCAGCCGGCCAAGCTGCTCGCCGACCGCGCGCAGCAGCTGCTGATCGGCAGCGTCCACCCGCAGCCGGGTGCGGATGCGGGCACCCGAGGGTGGGGCCACCACGAACGACGGGCTGATCGAACGCATGTTCCCATACTACCCGAGGCCCGACAGGGCCACCATTCGTTGCCGATGGCTGCTGATGCCCGCTGACAACTACAGAAGCACCCGCCAACAGCTCACAACCCCCGCTCAGCTCGGCACCAGGGCGAGCACCCTGGCGGGGCTGCCGGAGCCGCGCACGATCTTCAGCGGCGCCACCACCAGCAGCGCGCCGGTGGGCGGCAGCAGCGCCAGGTTCGCCAGCTGGGTCAGGCCGTACTTGCCGGCGCCGAGCAGGTGGCTGTGGCAGGGGAACGGCGGGTCGAAGCCGGCGGCGGCGCCGGCGTCGGTGCCGACCGTCTCCACCCCGAACCCGACGATCGGCCGCTCGGCCGCCAGCCAGCGGGCGCAGTCGGGGGCGACCCCGGGGGTGTGCGGCCCGGCGTCGTCGGCGTTGAGGAAGGCGGCCTCGTCGTCGGCGCGGGCGTCCCAGCCGGTCCGGTACAGCAGCCAGCCGCCGGCGGGCAGCTCGCCGGCCTCCGCCTCGAACGCCTGCACGTCCTGGATGGTGAGCAGGTAGTCGGGGTCCTTGGCCACCTCCGCCGAGCGGTCGATCACCACCGCCGGCCCGACCAGCCGCGCCGGCGGGATCTGGCTGACGTCCTCGCCGCCCTGCCCGGTGACCCAGTGGACGGGCGCGTCCAGGTGGGTGCCGGTGTGCTCGCCGCCCTCGAACGCGTTCCAGTACCAGGCCGGCCCGCGCCCGTCGTAGCGGCTCAGCTCGGTGAGCCGGAACTGCGGCGTGTTCGCGAACGGCTCGGGCAGGTGCAGGATCGGGGTGGTCTCCGACAGCGGCTGGGTGCAGTCGACCACCTGCACCTGGCCGCCGGCGAGCGCGGCGGCGAGCGCGGCGACGGCGTCGGTCATGCGGGGGTGCCTCCGTTGCTCGGATCATTCATCATCGGCACGACCGGGTGATCCTAGCAGCCGGCGCGTGCGCGCCGGCGCCGGTTGGGGAAAGGGGTTGTGCCATGCTCAGGCCACGTCCTAGCCGATCGCCTTCTCGCCGACACCAGCACGCGCTGCGGGTTGCGTGCGTGGCCCTGTCGGCGCTCACCGTGAGCGTGTCCGGGGTTGTGGCGGCGCACGCCAGCCTGGCGAGCGCCCAGCTGAAGCGCTACCCCTTCCTGACCGACGTGGTGGGCTCGTACGCCACCGTCAATTGGGGGACCGACAGGTCTGGCACCGAGGGGGTGGTGAAGTGGGGTGAGGTCGCCTCCGGCTCGTGCACGGCGAATTCCAAGAGCAGTGCCACCAGCTCGAGCGTGACGAAGACCGCCA
Source organism: Actinomycetes bacterium (assembly GCA_035640005.1). Lineage (GTDB taxonomy): Bacteria > Actinomycetota > CALGFH01 > CALGFH01 > CALGFH01 > DASQWY01. The sequence continues at coordinate 12,428 of DASQWY010000712.1, read as the reverse complement.
TCACCGTGAACTCGGTTGCCGAGTACCAGTGGCGGGCGCGCCTGAGCGGCCTGAAGGCGAACGTCCGGTACTGCTACCGCGTCTACCTGGGGACCGTCGACCTGCTCGGAGGAGATCCCTCCCCGACCTTCTCCACGCAGGTGCCCGCCGGGTCGGCGACCTCCTTCTCCTTCGCGGTCTTCGGCGACTGGGGGTCGGTGGACAGCGCCGGCCAGAACCCCCACCAGGCGAACGTGCTCCACCAGATCGCCAACAGCGGCGCCCGGTTCGCCGTCACGACCGGCGACGTCCCCTACGGGACGGGCAGCCAGACGAACTACGGCGACCTGGTCTACGCGAAGAGCGCAGTGTTCGGCCCCAACTTCTGGACCGTGGCCGGGTCGTCGATCCCGTTGTTCTCCCTGCTCGGCAACCACGGTCTGACCAGCGCCTTTCTCACCAACTGGCGCGAGACCAGGGCGGTGTCCACCTCCGGTGGCCGTTACCAGATGGACACCTATTGCTGCCTGGACGGCACCACCTCCAAGAGCTATCCGACCGCCTGGTACGCCGTTGATGCCGGACGCGTCCGCCTCTACGTCCTCGACACCGCCTGGGACGAAGCCAACGTCGGCTCGGGCAGCCAGTACCAGGACGACTACGACTACCACTGGGCCCCGACCGGCGCCCAGTACCAATGGCTGGAGCGCGACCTCAGCAGCCACCCGACTGCCCTCAAGGTGGCCTTTTTTCACTATCCCCTCTACTCAGACAACGCCGGCCAGCCCTCCGACACCTACCTGCGCCTGGACGGGCCGGGCGGCGCGGCCAGCCTGGAGGGGCTGCTGAGCCGCTACGGCGTCAAGCTCGCGTTCAACGGGCATGCGCACATCTACGAGCGCAACAAGCCGCAGAACGGCGTGGTCTCGTACGTGACCGGGGGTGGCGGCGCGCCCCTGTTCGCCGTGGACCACTGCAGCACGTTCGACGCGTACGGGATCGGCTGGTCGACGTCGACGAACTCCGGCAGGTCCTGCAATGCCCCCAGACCCAGCTCGATCGACCAGGTCTACCATTTCCTGCTGGTGAGCGTGAGCGGCACGCAGGTGACCGTCACGCCCACCGACGAGCTGGGACGCACCTTCGACGTGCAGACCTACGCCTTCTGAAGGCCCCGCTCCGGCGGCCGGGCCCGAGTTACCTTCGCCTGCCGTACCGGACCAGGTTGCGCAGCGCGCGCCACCAGCTGCCGCGAGGCGATGGGCTGGGGACGGGCAGCCGGCCTGGTGTGTGCCGCGCCGGGAGCCCCGCGGGACCGGTCGCGGCGGGCTCCCCTTCCTGCCGCATGAGGACGTTCCCGTTCGGCTCGCCGTGCCTCCCGATCTCCTGCCGTGCTGCCGGTCCATGGAACAGTGAGACGTGGACGTCGACCGCCAGCTTGGCCATCTCCGGGCTCTCGGCCAGGTCGGATGCGTCGCAGTAGGTGCAGACCCACCGATAGGTGGCCGATGCCATGAGGCCTCCATACCGCTGCGGTCGGATGCGGCACTCACTGGGCGGCGGGTCGCGGCGACATCGCGTCACCTGCCCTTCCACCGACAGTATGCCCGACAGCGCCTCCTTGCACCCGGGCGACCAAGGCCTCAGCGCAGCTACGCGATTTTACCTAGGTGGTCCACCCGTACTTCACGTGTACGTCATGACCTTGTGGGGTAGACGTAACCGATTCTTGGCAGGACCGCTCCTTTGGGACGTTTGGTGAGCATTGAGTGGAAAGTCGACACTCAGGGACGCGTGTAGGCCGCGCTGCACCGTGTCCCCTTCTGGTCCGGGGGTCGCACAGTGGACGAAAGGAACGAGGGGCGCGGTCGGCAGGTGCTGCGACGGCTGGTGCCCCACGCCGTTGGGCTTGGGGAGCGTCGGGCCACGAACCTGGCTGGTGATGGGCTGCGGGTGAGGCCTGGTCCGCCTTCCTCGACGACCAGGCCGGTGGGATGGAAGGCTCGGCTTCTGACCGCGTGCCGCTTCGGCCTGGTGGGAGCCTCCGGCCTGCTCGTCAACGAGGCGCTGCTGTGGGCCTGGGTGACGGCGGTGCACGGCCACTACCTGGTGGGCGCGGTCGTCGCGACCCAAGGCTCCACCTTGTGGAACTTCTTCCTGCTCGAGCGGTGGGTGTTCCTGCACGCCAAGGCGCGGCGGCCGCTGGTCCGGCTGCTCTCCTTCGCGACGGTCAACAACTCGACGCTGCTGCTGCGCATCCCGCTGCTCGCGCTGCTCACCTCCGGCCTCCACGTCCACTACCTGGTCTCCAACGCGATCACCCTGGTGGTGCTCTTCGCCCTGCGGTTCGTGCTGAGCGACCAGTTCATCTGGAAGGAGAGTGACCTGCCCACCACCGCCAGCGTGGCCAGGGCCGTGCTGGACGGCAAACGGGACGAGGGCGGCGTGCCCGGACTCCCGCACGCCTATGACGTCGGAGGCCTGGTCGCGATCGCCTCGGCGGTACGCCTCCACGAGCTGCAGCACTTCCGCGTGCCAGCGCTCGAGCGTCCCGCCGACATCGAGATCCGGGTCCGGCCGGTCGGCTCCCCCGGCCCCCGGCTGCGCCCGTTGGTCACCTTCGGGCCGACCTTCGTGGCCTACGACGAGCACCTGGGGCGTCTGGGGGCGAACTTCCGGCTGGACTTCCAGGACCGCATCCACCTCACGATCGGCCCGCTGCTCGCGCGCTCGCCGCATGTCCTCTACACCAACGTCGTCGAAGCGCTGCTGCGGTTCGTCCTGGTCTCACGCGACCGGATCCTGCTGCACTCGGCGACCCTCGAGCTCGACGGCCGCGGTGTCATGCTCACGGCCCGCACCGACACGGGCAAGACCGGCACGGTCCTGCGGTTGCTGCGCGAGCGTGGGGCGGCGTTCCTGTCGGACGACATGACCATCGTCGAGCCGGGCGGTCTGGCGCACTGCTACCCCAAGCCGCTCACGATCAGCGCCCACACCCTCCAAGCCGTCGACCGCGGCGGCCTGCAAGCCCGCGAGCAGCTCAAGCTCGCCATCCAGAGTCGCGTGCACTCCAAGCAGGGACGCTCCATCGGCAGCCGGCTCGGGGAGATGAACCTGCCGATCATGGCGCTGAACTCCGTGGCGCAGGCCGTCGTGCCGCCGCCCAAGTACATGGTGGACCGGCTGGTGCGCTGCCGCCTCGCCAGCTGCGCCACGGTGCGGGAGGCGTTCGTGATCGAGCGCGGCCCGTGCGGGGTCGAGGAGGTCGACCGCGCGGGTGCGGTCGACCTGTTCATCGCGAACACCGACGACGCCTACGGGTTCCCGCCGTTCCGCCACTTCGCGCCGGCCATCATGATCGCCGGCCAGGACTATGGTCGGCTGCGTGCGCGCGAGCGTGAACTGCTGGCCGGCTTCCTCGCCATGGTGCGCGTCCGCCGGGTCAGCCGCGACGATTTCGGTTGGGCCGACGCCATCCCGCAGCTGCTCGCCGCTTCGGGTGAGAGCCCCAGGTGATGCGGCGCGCATTGGAGGCTCGTCCCGCGTACCGCCTCGCGGGCTCTGGTGCGCTGTTTGCGCTGCTGTTGTGCGCGGTGGTTGGGCTCGCGGCGTTCCTGCGGTTGTGGAACCTCGGCGGCGTCGGCTTCCGAGGTGACGAGGCGGTGTACGCGGGCCAGTCGGCGGTCCTGGCCGGCGCCGGGGCGATGCGCCGCCACTTCATCCTCCTGTCCCGCGGCAATTCCAACTTCCTGCTGTACCAGCAGGCGGTCGCGCTCGTGTTCCGCGCCGTCGGGATCAGCGACGTCGCCGCCAGGGCGGTGGCGGCGCTCTGCAGCACGCTGACCGTCCCGGTGACCTTCGCCATCGCCAAGGTGCTCTACGACCGGCGCGCCGCGCTGTACGCAGCGCTGCTGCTCGCGCTCAGCAGCTACGCGGTCGCACTGGGACGGCTCGCGCTCCTCGACTCCACGCTCACGCTGCTGTTCTCGCTGGCGATCCTGTTCCTGGTGAAGTGGGAGCGGACCAGCAGCAGCGCCTACCTGTGCGTCTTCGCCGCGGCTGCGGCCTTCACGATCCAGGCCAAGGTCGTCGGCTCGCTGCTGCTGGTGGTCTTCGGGCTGTACCTGCTCCTGGGGCGGGGATGGCGAGCCCTCAGCCTGCCCGGTGCCCTGCTGGCGGCCGGCGTGTTCGTCGTCTGCCTCGCCCCGGTGATCCTGCAGCTGTCGGCGAACTCCCGGGAGTTCGCCGAGTTCCTGGCCACGAGCAGCCACCGGGTCAGCAAGGTCCCCTGGTACTACTACGCGCGGACGCTGGTGCGGTACGAGGGCGCGGTCGTCGTCGCCCTGTGGGCGGCCGGGATGGTGGCGGCGGTCGCGCGGCGGTCGCGCGCCGACCTCCTTCCCCTCACGTGGATCGCGGTGGTCGCCGGCTTCTACCAGCTCTATCCGTTGAAGGCGTTCAACTACCTGCTGCCGGTCGTGCCGGCGGTCTCGCTGCTCACCGGCCGCCTGCTCGCCGGCCTGTCGCTGCGGGTGCTCCCCCGCGCCGCGTTGGCGGCGGCGCTGGCCGTGGGCCTGGTCGCCTGCGCCGCCCCCGAGCAGCGCAGGGTGCTGGACGACGATTCCTACGGGGGGCTGCGGGAGGCGGGGCGGTGGCTGGCCGCCCACGCTCCCCGCCGCGCCGGGGTCATGACGCTCTCGCAGGGCTCGGCGCAGTACGTGTTCAGCTTCTACCAGCGGCAGGATGCGTACCCGTTCGGCAGGTTCCGCCTGGCGACCGTGTTGCCGGGCGGCCAGGTCGTGAGCGCCGCACGCACCCGCGACGGCAGCACCCCCAGGGACTGGATCGTGTTCTGGCCGCCGCGGCTGATCGCCAGCGGCAAGGTGAAGTACCTCGTGTACTACACCGGCCCGCTCGACGACCCTCCCGAGGACAGCCAGATCGTGCAGACCTCCACCCAGCGCATGTTCCGGTCGCTGATCCAGCGGTACGACGGCCGGCTGGTGCACACCGTCTACTCCCACCATGAGCCGCGGGTGTGGATCTACCAGGTCACCAGGTCGCTGCCGAACCCGGTGCTGCAGACCACCCCGCTGGGGCGGCTGGTCAAGGTGACCGGCAAGGGCTTCGCGGGCAACGCGGCGGTCACCTTCGTCTACCACGACGGGCTGGTGGCCCACGGGCGCGCCGCCGCCGACGGGTCCCTGTCGCTGCGCCTGCGACGGCCGAGGCTGACCACCCCCGACTGGCTGCTGACCGCGACCGACGAGGCCGGCAACCACGCCTCGGTGCGGCTCCACGTGCCGATCGTCAAGTACGCCGCCCAAGGCGCGACCCTGAAGCTCACCGGCACGGGCTTCGCGAAACGCTCCCCGGTGGTCGTCTCCTACCACGGTCACCCGGTGGCGCGTGGCCGAACCCGCGCCGACGGCTCCCTGTCGGTCACGTTCCCGCGGCCCGCCCGGACCGCCGCGTCCTGGCGCCTGGTCGTCAGCGACGACGTCGGCAACTACGCGTGGCTGCGACTGCTCAAGCCCGCGGTCCAGCCGTCCGTCGGCGGCGGGGTCGTGCGGCTGCACGCCACGGGGCTCACCGGGAACTCCCTGGTGACGGCCTCCTACAACGGCAAGCGGCTGGCCCAAGGCCGTGCCGACGCCGCCGGCGCGGCGCAGCTCACCTTCCGACTCTCCGCCCTCCAACCGGACCGCTACCTGGTCGTCGTCAGCGACGAGGCCGGCAACGCCACGACCGTCGCGGCGCGCCGGCTCGGGCAACTGCAGCAGCAAGGACCCACGGTCCCTCATGGCTGACCCGGTTGCCAGGCGAACGGGAAGGGCGACGCCCGTCGGGCGCGGCGCCAGCCGCCGGGGAACCGGGCGCCTGGTCGTGGCGGCCGCGAGCCTGCTCATCGCCGCCGCGGCGGCTGCGTTCCTGCTCGCCCGGCCGGCCACCCGACCGCGCGCGGCGCTGGCGGCACCCGCCCTTCAGGCCGGAACCGTCCCTTGCCGGCAGGACCCGATGGCGCACGTGCACGACCCGACCAGCCTGGTCGTCGTCGCCCGCTGCTCGACGGTGACCGGGACGGTCAGGCACGTCCACTACGAGCCGCGCTACGGCAACCAGCACCTGCTCGTGGCGGTGGACCCCGCCGACCAGCGGTTCCTGCTGCCCGACAACCATGGCCTGATCACGGTGGAGGTCATCCCACCCGACGAGACCACCGTCCGGATCCCCAGGGTCGGGCAGCACGCCTCGTTCCACGGGGCGTTCGTGTTCGACAAGAACTCGCGGGCGGTGGAGCTCCACCCGACCTGGCGGATCGACGTGGCCGGGGCGGCCAGTCCCGGCGCGCCAAGGACCGGGCCAAGGCCGGCCTTCACGGTGACCGCCCACGCCCCTCGGGCGGTGGTGATGGGGGCTCAGGTCGCCGTCTCGGTCCGGGCCGAGCGGGTCTGGCAGGGCCGGCGGCGACCGGCGGCAGGGGCCCACGTGTTCCTGGAGCTGGTCGCTGCCAGCGGCAAGGGCGTGCAGTGGGCGGCGGCGTCCACCAACCCCCTGGGCGACGCCACCATCCACCTGGTCGCCCTCCGGGCCCCCGCCCGGTTCACCCTGACGCTCTACGCCAACGACCTCCGGCTCGGGCGGCAGGTGGTCACCAGGCTGCCTCTGCAGGTGCGGCGACCGTGAACTCACCGTCGCGCGTCCGCCGGGCCGACCCCCGCGCCCCCAAGGCCGACGCGGACCCGGGCCGCGGCGGCCGCGCACGCCGGGCCCGATGGGTGGCGGTGGTGGTCATCGTCGGCCTGGCCGCTTCGCTCGTGTGGCTGGTGGGCCCCCTTGCCTCCCGCCGCCCGCCGAAGCGGCTCACCTCCACGTTCAACCCGGTCGCCGACGCCTGGGTGAGCACGGCGCACCCCGACACGAACTACGGCGGGCAGCCCACCCTGCGCACCAGGGGCATCCCCAAGATCCGGAGCTACCTGCGCTTCGACCTGCACGGCCTGTCCGGTCAGGTGGCACGAGCCACCTTGCACCTCTGGGCTCGGACGGCCAGCCCCGCCGGCTACCACGTGCACCCCGTCAGCGACACCGGCTGGGACGAGTCCAAGCTCGTCTCGAGGAACGCTCCGGCGTACGGGACGGCGACCGCGGCGTCCGGGCCGGTCGCCGCCAACGCCTGGACGACGGCCGACGTGACCAGGTTCGTCCCGGGAGGCGGGCCGGTGAGCTTCGCCCTGACGGGCACCGGCGCCCAGAACGGCACCTACGACAGCCGCGAGGGCGTCAGGAAGCCCGAGCTGGTGGTGGAGACCAGGGCGTCCGCCACGGCCGGCGACACGCCCCCCGCCCCCTCGCTGCGGGCCGCGGTCGAGAACGTCACCGCGGCGACCGCCTACCGCTACGGGACCCGGGACGACGCCGGCAACTCGATGGAGACGCTGAAGGTCGTGCAGGACCCCGCCGGCGGGTACCTCGGGGTCTACCACACCCGCTCCGGCGGGGTGCTGTCGGTGAAGGTCGCCACGTCGTCGGACCTGCTGCGCTGGACCTACCGGGCGACGCTCGACACGCACGCCTCGCAGCCGGCACTCGCCGCGCTGGCGGGCGGCGGCATGCTGCTCGTCGAGGAGGCGGACAACAAGGGGCTTGGCTCCCCGAGCAGGAGCTGGCTCCGCTTCCGCCACTACCCGAACGAGCAGGCCCTGCTGGGGTCCAGGTCCGACCGGAGCTTCGACGCGCCGCACACGCTCGTGCCGGCCAGGAGCGGGGCCGAGGGGACGCCCAGCATCGACCAGGTCAAGCTCGCGCCCGACCTTGGCCACTCGACGATCACCGTCGGCTTCCACTACTTCAAGCACGCCAAGGTGGACCGCCAGGCAAGCGGGACGCTGGTGAACTTCTCCTCCTGGACCACACGCGCCCGGACCGACGTCGACGCCGCCCTGAAGGCCCAGGGCGTCACCGGCAACATCGGCGACCGGGACGTGGTGTCCTACCAGGGCGCCACCGTCGAGGTCGTCGAAGCGCAGGCAACGGCGGCCAGCCCCTGGCAGGTCTACCTGTACGACCTGGCGACCAAGCGGGCGACGCCGCTGCATGTGAAGACCCACAAGGGCAGCAAGGGCTTCGCCAACCCCAGCGTCACCAGCCTGCGTGCGCCCTCGGGGGCTCCGGCGCTGGTGGTCACCCTGTTCCTCCCGCTCACCGGGGCGGCGCCCGGCGAGGCTGGCGAGCTCGTCTACTACCGGGAGTTCAGCGGCAGCCCGGCGGGGTCCGATCCGGTGGTCGCCGCGGCCGGCGACATCGGCTGCCAACCGAGCGAGCTGGTGACCGCGACCACCTGCCACCAGCGGGCCACGTCGGACCTGCTGGTCCGCTTGGCGCCGACGGCGGTGCTCGCACTGGGCGACGAGCAGTACGAGCGTGGCCAGCTCTCCAACTTCGAGAACTCCTACGATCGCACCTGGGGTCGGCTCAAGGCGATCACGCACCCGGTGGTCGGGAACCACGAGTACCTGTCGGACGGCGGCGCGGGCTACTTCGAGTACTTCGGTGCCGCCGCCGGCGATCCCCGAAGGGGCTACTACAGCTTCGACCTCGGCGCGTGGCACCTCATCGCGCTCAACTCCGAGTGCTCGTGGGTCGACGGTGGCTGCGGCCCGGGATCACCGCAGGAGCGGTGGCTGCGGGCCGACCTGGCCGCCCACCGTAACGACTGCACGCTCGCCTACTGGCACCAGCCCCGGTTCTCCTCCGGGCCGCACCACAGCAACCCCGCCTACGGCGTGTTCTGGGACGACCTCTACCAGGCAAAGGCCGACGTCGTGTTGTCCGCGCACGACCACGACTACGAGCGGTTCGCCCCCCAGGACCCGAACGGGCGCGGGGACGCCGCCCACGGCATCCGCGAGTTCGTCGTCGGCACGGGAGGCAAGAACCACTACCTGTTCAAGGGGGCGCAGCCCAACAGCCAGGTCCGCAACGGCGACACCTTCGGCGTGCTGGCGCTGACCTTGCACGCCACCAGCTACAGCTGGCGCTTCGTCCCAGAGCCCGGCAAGACCTTCACCGACGCCGGCTCGAGCCCCTGCCACTGAAGCCCTGGATCAAGGGCAGGACCTTCATCCCTCGGGTCGTAGGGCGCGCTGGAACTCGAAGCGGTTCTCCAGCAGGTGCAGGTCCATGTGGAAGCTGGCGGGCCCGACCGCCTCGACCTTGGCGACCAGGCAGCGCAGGCCGGGGGTGGCGATCGCCTCCCGGGCGGCGGCCGTGAACTCCTCCACGGTGGTCAGGGTGCGCGCGTCGGGGATGCCGGCGGCGCGGGCGATCCCGGCCAGGTCCGAGCCGGTGGCGGTGGCGGTCGGGAAGCCGCCGACCGACAGCAGGCTCTGGTTGTCGAACACGACGTGGGTCAGGTTCGGCGGCGCGTAGCGGGCCATGGTGGTCAGCCCGCCGAGGTTCATCAGCACGGACCCGTCCCCGTCGATCACGACCACACGCCGGTCGGGCCGGGAGAGCGCGATGCCGAGTCCGATCGACGAGGCCAGGCCCATGGCGTGCTCCAGGTAGAAGAAGTTCGGCCGGTGGCCGAGCGAGTACAGCTCGGCGGCGACCGCCCCCATGATGGTCACCACCGCGCAGCCGGCCAGGTCCTCGTAGATCGCCTCCAGGCAGTCGATCCGCCGCATCTCAGGCCAGCGCCTCCCACATCAGCTCGCGGGTGAGCAGCAGCGCGACCGGGGCCAGCGACGAGCCCGCCAGGGTCATCGCCCTGGTCACCTGCTGCTGCACCGTGGCCGGGTCGCGCAGCTCGTCGGTGACGATCCCCAGCGCGTCCAGCAGCGGCCGGGTGGTGCGCCCGCCCTGGGTCTGCCAGGGGTCCGCCTCGCCGAGGTGGCCGCGGTCGCTGATCAGCATCAGCAGCGGGATCTTGTACAGCTGCGCCAGCGAGACGATGCCGTTGACCGCCTGCAGCAGGCCGTGGTTCTGCATCAGCATCGCCGACTTGCGGCCGGCCAGGTGCGCGCCGGCGGAGACGCCGACCCCCTCCTCCTCCTTGGCCAGCCGCACCAGGATCATGCCCGGGTCCTCCTCGGCCAGCCGGATCAGGTGGACCAGCCAGGTCTCCGGCAGGGCGCTGATCACCTCGACCCCCGCCGCCACCAGCGCGTCGTAGACGAGCTTGGAGTGGCGGTCGGAGACCGGCACGTCAGGCCCCCTGGTCCAGCAGCTGCTCGTGGGCCAGGCCGAGGTCGTTGACCGCGTTCCACAGGCCGACCAGGGCGGCGCGGGCGCCGGCGCGCACGCACGGGGCCAGGTCGTCGCGGGCCAGCAGCGCCTTCAGCCGCCGGTACAGCTCCAGCAGCTCGTCCTCGGTGTCGGTCAGGGGCCGGCCGAGCAGGTCGGTGGTGTCGGCGGCGGTGTCGGTCATGGTCACGCTCCGATCGGCTTGTCGCGCAGGTCGACGGTCCGGCGGGCCTTCAGCTCGAAGCGGGGCAGCTCGCCGGGGGCGGCCCGCTCGACGTCGAAGCGGAGGCCCTCGTGGGCCTCGGCGAGCGCCTTGCCGAGTCGCTCGGCGAGCTCGTTCCACTGCTCGTCCGGGGCGCCGGCGGGCAGCTCGGCGCGCAGGGTGATCCGGTCGAACAGCCCCTCGCGGGTCAGGCGCAGCTGGAACTCCTCGATGGCGGGGAACTCGCGGACGATCGCCTCCACCGCCCGCGGGTAGACGTTGGTGCCGCGCACCAGCTTCATGTCGTCGACCCGGCCGAGGATGCCGCCGTCGTACAGGTCGTAGGTGCGGCCGCAGTCGCAGCGGCTGGCGGGCACCTTGCAGACCAGGTCGGCGGTGCGGTAGCGCAGCAGCGGGATGATGCCGCGGCCGAAGGAGGTCACCACCCGCTCGCCCCGCTCGCCGTAGGGGACCGGCTCGCCGCTGACCGGGTCGACGACCTCCTCGATGAAGTGGTCCTCGATGATGTGGGTGCCGCCGGGCTGGTGGGAGCACTCGAAGATCATGATCGTGCCGATCTCGGTCATGCCGGCGGTGTCCCCCGCCTTGGCGCCCCACAGCCGCTCGATCAGCGCCTTGGTCTGCGGGATCGACCCGGCCGGCTCGCCCGACAGGATCAGCCGCCGCACCGGGCTGGCGGCCAGGTCGATACCGAGCCGGCCGGCCTCCTGCGCCAGCCGCAGCGCGTAGGTGGGGGTGGAGGCGACCACGGTGGCGCCGAAGTCGAGCAGCTGCTTGACGCGGCCCTCGGTCGGCTGCGCCCCGCCGGGCACGTTGAGCGCGCCGATCCGCTCCATCGCGTAGTGCAGGCCCCAGAAGCCAATGAACGAGCCGTAACCGAACGCCACGTAGGCGACGTCGCTGGGCCGGACCCCGAAGCCCCACAGCCCGTAGCACCACATCTCCGCCTGCCAGGCCCAGTCCTTGGCGGTGTCCAGCACCCGGATCGGCTCGCGGCCGGTGGTGCCGGAGGTGGTGTGCACCCGGATCGCCGCCTCGCGCCCGGCGACCGGCAGCCGCCCGAACGGCGGCGCCTCCGCCTGCGAGGCCATCCACCGCTCGCGGGTCAGCATCGGCAGCCGGCGCAGGTCGTCGAGGGTCTTGAGCTGCTCGGGCGCGAACCCCGCCTGGCGGAACGACGCCTGGTAGAAGGGGCTGCGGGCGGCGGCCCACTCGCACAGGAGGCGCAGCTTGGCCAGCTGCAGGGCGGTGAGCTGGTCGCGGGCGAGGGTCTCCATCTTGGGGTTCCAGTACTGGTCCTGGTCCGCCGCGCCCATGCAGCCTCCCTCCGCCGTCCAGCGAATCCTCGCATCCCCCGCGAGGCCGGCGCCAGGCTCCGAGCCGCTTACCCCCGCTTGACGGGGCCGCGGCGTATCCTTGGAGCCGAAGGGGAGTATCCCGGCACGGCGGCACCGTCAGCACGGCCCAGGCCCGGTGCGCCGGCCCCTCGGGGCGGGAGAGACCTTCGGCGTTCAGCGGACGGCCGAAGGAGCGCAGCCCATGCCCAGCACCCGCACATCCACCCGATCGCCAGCCTTCCGGCTCGCCGGCTTCCGCGTGGTCGTCTCCTGGAGCGCGCTGGTGGTGTTCGCGCTGATCGCCTGGTCGCTGGCCAGCAGCGTGCTGCCGGCCGGCTTCCCCGGCCAGGCGCCCGGCGCCTACTGGGCCGCCGGCCTGGGCGCGGCCTTCCTGTTCCTGGCCGGGCTGCTCGCCCACGAGCTGGCCCACGCGCTGGTCGCCCGCCGCAGCGGCGGCCCGCAGGTGCAGGAGATCACCCTGTGGCTGTTCGGCGGGCTGGCGCGCGTGCAGGGCGAGATGCCGAGCCCCGGGGTGGAGCTGCGGGTGGCGGCCGCCGGCCCGGCCGCCAGCCTGCTGGTCGGCGGCGTGTTCCTGGGCGCCGCCGCGCTGGCCGGCCTGGCCGGCGGCCCGCCGCTGC
>DASQWY010000711.1:0-12787 GCA_035640005.1 Actinomycetes bacterium | reverse complement strand
GGCCCTTGGGCGGGGCGGGGACGGCCGGGCGGCCGCCGCGCCTGGCGGCGCGGGCGCCGGGGGCGGCGGCTGGGGCGGAGGGGGCGGACGCCGCGGCCGGGGCGGCACGGCCCGCGGGGGCCGGACGATAACCCGGGACGGAGGCGGGCGCTGCACCACCGCCAGCACGGTCGGGCGCTCCGCGCGCCGGCTGGGCGGCGCGCTCGCCGGCTCACCGGCGGCCCCGGAGGCGGCCGGGGGACGGCGCCCGGCGGGATGGCCGGGCCGCGGCGGCGCGGCGGATGGTACGGCCTGCACCGGGTTGGCCGACCCCAGCCGCGGGTGCGGGACGGGCGGGTGGGTCCGGCGGGGTGGCCGCTCGACGGACTCGACCAGCAGCTCGTTGGTGGTCAGCATCGCGGCCAGCGACGTCGCCGCCAGCGACGCCACCGCCAGCCCGATGACGAGTGAGGCACTGCGGCGAGTTGACAAGCGAGCAGATCCCCCGCGGCGGTGGTGGACAGGAGGGGGCCACGCGGTCGCGGGGAAGTACGACCGCATGCCGTCTGGGAGCAGTATCGGCAGCGCCCCGGCCGACCTTGAGCGGGAAGGGGGTCAGCGCCGCACCAGGGCGGCCAGGGCGGCGACGCTGACCAGGAGCCCGACGGCGATGTTGGCGAGCACCCGGCCCTTGGGCGGGGCGGGGACGGCCGGGCGGCCGCCGCGCCTGGCGGCGCGGGCGCGGACCAGCGCGGCCAGGTTGCCGAGCAGGAAGGCGGCGCCCAGCGCCAGCAGCAGCTCGGGCACCAGTTCGTCCATCGGGATCATGTCGGTGCCAGCCTACCGTGGCGACCGCCGGCCCCGGGGCGTGCGGGTTGCCCGGCCGGCGTGGTTCTGCAAGCCTGTCCTGCCGGTCCGCCCCCGTCCCAGGAGCCGCCGTGGCCGTCGCCACCTCCCCCGCCCGCCCCGCCAGCCGGCCCCTCCCCGGGCTGCGCGGCGGGGTGCTCGCCCTGTTCGTCGCGTCCGGCGCCGCCGGGCTCGTCTACCAGGTGGTGTGGTCGCGGGAGCTGGTGCTGGTATTCGGCAACACCACCCAGGCGGTGGCCACGATCGTGACCGCGTTCATGGCCGGGCTCGGCTTCGGCAGCCTCGCCGGCGGCCGCCTGGCCGACCGCAGCCGGCGGCCGCTGCGCCTGTACGGCGCGGCCGAGCTGGCGGTCGCGGCCCTGGCCGCGGCCCTGCCGTTCGTGTTCGCCGGGCTCGGGGACCTCTACCGCGGCGTCTACCCGAGCCTGGTCGCGCAGCCGGCGCGACTCACCGCGGTCCGCTTCGCGCTGGCGTTCGCGGCGGTCGCGCCCGCGACCTTCCTGATGGGCATGACCCTGCCGCTGCTGGTCCGCTACCTGGTCGGCACGCTGGACGAGGCCGGCGCCCGGCTCGGCGAGCTGTACGCGGCCAACACCGCCGGCGCCATGGCCGGGACGCTGCTGGCCGGGTTCGTGCTCATCGAGCTGCTGGGGCTGCGCCTCACCGGCTACGTGGCGGTCACCCTCAACCTGCTGGCTGGGCTCGGCGCCCAGCTCCTGGCCGGGCGGGACCAGGCGCGACCCGCGGCGCCAGCGGCGGCCGGGCCGCCGACCGGCACGACGGCGCGACCGCCGCGGCCCTTCCTGGTCCGGCGGCGGCTGGTGCTGGCCGCCACCTTCGTCTCCGGCTTCGTGGCGCTCGCCCTGGAGGTGCTGTGGACCAGGATGCTGGCCGAGGGCACCGGCTCCAGCATCTACATCTTCACCACCATCCTCGCCATCTACCTGCTCGGCATCGCCCTGGGCAGCGCCGCCTACCGGCGCTGGTCGCGCCCGCCGGGCGAGCGGCTCGGCGTGCTCGGCCTGCTGCTGGCCGCCGTCGGGGTAATCGCCCAGGCGACCGTGGTGCTGGGCAGCGGCGTGGTCGGCCACGTGCCGTTCTACGCCCGCACGGTGGTGGTGCTGCTCCCGGCGACCTTCCTGATGGGCTGGGGCTTCCCGCTCGCCGGCCGGCTGGCGACCCCGTCGGCCGAGGCCGCTGGGGGCAGCGTCGGGCTGCTGTACGCCGCCAACACCGCCGGCTCGATCCTCGGCTCGTTCAGCGCCGCCTTCGTGCTGGCCGGCACGCTCGGCACCAACGGCTCGGTGCTGCTGCTCGGCGGGGTCAACCTGCTGGCGGGCGCGGTCCTGCTGCTGGCCGACCCAGCCCCACGGCCGGGCCCGCGGCCCCGCCCGGCCCGGCTGGCCGCCGCCGCCCTGGCCGGCCTGGCCGCGCTCGGGCTGGTGGCCTCCTCGCTCGACCTGCCGCTGACCCGCACGGCCACCGAGAACCAGCTGCGCGCGACCGGCCTGCCGGTGACCCACGCCGAGGACGAGCTCGCCACCGTCGACACCGTCGGCGGCCCCGCCAAGGGCAGGCGGCTGCTGGTCGGCGGGGTCGGCATGACCTCGCTCACGGTCGACACCAAGCTGATGGGCTACCTGTCGAAGGCGCTGCGGCCGCAGGCGCACGACTTCCTGGTGATCGCGTTCGGCATGGGCTCGACCTACCGGGCCGGCCTGGAGCTCGGCATGCGCACCGACGCGGTCGAGCTGTCCCCGACCGTGCCGAGCCGCATGCCCGTGTTCTTCCCCGACGCCGGCGGCTGGCTGCAGGACCCGTCCGGCCGGATCGTCACCAGCGACGGGCGCAACTACGTGCGGCTGTCGCGGGAGCGCTACGACCTGGTCGCGGTCGACCCGGCCCCGCCGATCGAGAGCGCCGGGTCGGTGGTGCTGTACACCCGCGAGTTCCTCAGCGAGGGCCGCGCCCGCCTCCGGCCCGGCGGGGTGTTCATGCTGTGGATGCCGTACGCGCTGCCGATGGACGACTTCAAGGAGCACGTGCGCACCTTCGCCGCGGTGTTCCCGCACGTGCGCCTGCTGCTGTCGCCCGGCGGGCACGGCGTGTTCATGTTCGGCTCCGACGCGCCGCTCGAGCTCGGCGACGCCGCCGTCCGGCAGGTGCTCGGCAGCCCCGCCGCCCTCCGCGACCTGAACGACGTGCCCGACCACCCGCCGACCGACGCCGCCGGCTGGGTGACCGCGGTCCGGCGCGCCGAGTGGCTCGCCGACGGGCAGGTCCGCGCGTTCGCCGGCCCAGGGCCGCTGATCACCGACGACCGGCCCCGCTCGGAGTACTTCCTGTGGCGGCGCATCCTCATGCGGGACAAGGCCTACGTCACCGAGGCGATGCTAAGGGACGCGACCGGCTCCTAGCTCACTCCGGCGGCCGGTCGACCACGGTGGGTGGGCCGCCCGGCCGCCAAGCCTCGGTGCGCTGCCGGCCGTCGCCGAAGCGGACGCAGCCGACCCGCTCGACGTCGACCGCGAACAGGTGGAAGCGGTCGTCCTCCGGCCGCCAGCCGATCTTCTCCTGCAGCGCGACGCAGTAGCGCTCGCGCTCGTCGGGGTCGCGCACCTCTAGCGCCCGCCCGTACACCTTCACGTCGCCCTCGCTGCCGTCCTTCCGGGAGACGACGCTGTGCACCAGAACCCGGGGGTCGCGCAGCAGGTCGAGCGCCTTGGTCGAGCGCCACATCATCCCCAGGTACAGCCGCCCGTCGAACAGCAGCGGCTCGACCGGGCTGATCCGCGGCCAGCCGTCCCGCCGCAGGGTGGCGACCAGCACCAGGCCCGGCCCGTCGACGCGCTCGGCGGCGAAGGCGCCGAGCGCGCCCGCCTGCTCCTGGAACTCCGCCCACGAGACCATGGCCGCACCCTAGCAGCCGGCCGCGACGGCGGCGGTCGCGGGGATCGCCGATGATGGTCGGATGCCCGAGACCGTCCTGCGGCTGGCGCACCGGCGTCCCTACGCCGCCGGCCCGCTGCTCTCGTTCCTGGCCGCGCGGGCGGTCCCCGGGGTGGAGGAATGCCGGGACGGCGGCTACCGGCGCAGCCTGCGGCTGCCCGGCGGCGCCGGGGTCGTGGCGGTGATGCCGCCCGACCCCGGCGAAGGCCAGCTCACCGTGCGGCTGGACCTGGAGGACCCGGGCGACCTCGGCGCGGCCGTGGAGCGCTGCCGGCGCCTGCTCGACCTGGACGCCGACCCGCGGGCCGTCGACGCCGTGCTCGGCGCCGACCCGCTGCTGGCGCCGCTGCTGCGGCTGCGGCCCGGCCTGCGGGTGCCCGGCCATCCCGACGGCTTCGAGCTGGCGGTCCGCGCGGTCCTGGGCCAGCAGGTGACGGTGAAGGGCGCGCGGACGCTGGCGGCGCGGCTGGTCGCCAAGCTCGGCAGCCCGCTGGCGAAACCCGCCGGCCCGGTGACCCACCTGTTCCCCAGCGCCGAGGCGGTCGCCGACGACGACCTGTCCGGCGTCGGCCTGACCGGGACGCGGGTGCGAGCCTTGCGCGCCCTGGCCGGGGCGGTCGCCGGCGGCCTGGCGCTGGGCCCGGACGCCGACCGGGACGAGACCCGCCGCCGGCTGCTGGCCCTGCCCGGGATCGGCCCGTGGACCGCCGCCTACGTCGCCATGCGCGCCCTCGGCGACCCGGACGCGATCCCGCTGACCGACCTGGGGCTGCGGCAGGCGCTCCGCACCCTCGGCGCGCCCGACGACGCCAGGCCGGTCGCGGCGCGGGCCGAGCGCTGGCGGCCGTGGCGCGCCTACGCCGCCATGCACCTGTGGGCCCACCTGACCGGGGCGCCGACCGGGTAGCCGAGCCGGGCGGTTGACCCTGCCCGCCGCCAGGGGTTACGGTTAACCAAATGGTTAAACATTCGACCCTGGACCGCGCGTTCTCAGCGCTGTCGGATCCCACCCGCCGCGACATCCTCCAGCGGCTGGCGCGCGGGCCCGCGACCATCAGCGAGCTGGCGCGCCCCTTCGACATCTCGCTGCCCGGCCTGATGAAGCACGTCCGCATCCTCGAGGAGGCGCGCCTGGTGAGCACCGAGAAGCAGGGGCGGACGCGCAGGTGCCGGCTGGGGACCGAGCAGCTGGACGACGCGGCCCGCTGGATCGACGACTACCGGCACGGCTGGCAGGGCCGGCTCGACCGGCTCGAGGGCTACCTGGAGCGCAGGCGCCGAGGAGGACGACCGTGACCCACGAACTGAGGCTGGAGCGCCTGCTCAACGCCCCGCCCGAGGTCGTCTTCGACGCGTTCACCGACCCGGACGCCCAGCGGGAGCTGTACGCCGACGCGCCGGACTGGATCGTGCGGGCCGACTGCGACCTGCGGGTGGGCGGCCGGTGGACCATCAGCTTCGGCCCGCCCGGCAGCGAGCCGGCCCGCGAGACCAACCTGTTCCAGGAGGTCGACCGGCCCAAGCGGCTGGCCTACGCCTCCAGCATGCGGCTGCCGGACGGTTCCACCGTCGACACCGACGTGCTGGTGACCTTCGAGGAGGAGGACGGCGCCACCCGGCTGACGATCGTGCAGCGCGGCTTCCCGACGGCCGCGCTCCGCGACGACTTCGCGGGCGGCTGGCCGAGCATCCTGGACGGGCTCGGGCGGGTCGCCGCGGCGAGGGCCCAGGGCGCGCGGTGAGCGCGCCCGACACCCGCCGGGCCGGCCGGCGGGAATGGGTCGGGCTCGCCGTGCTCACCCTGCCATGCCTGCTGTACGCCATGGACCTGACGGTGCTGAACCTGGCGGTGCCGCACCTCAGCGCCGACCTGCGGCCCAGCAGCGCGCAGCTGCTGTGGATCGTGGACGTCTACGGGTTCATGGTCGCCGGGTCGCTGATCACCATGGGCACCCTCGGCGACCGCATCGGCCGGCGCCGGCTGCTGCTCGCCGGCGCGGCGGCGTTCGGGCTCGCCTCGGTGCTGGCCGCCTACGCCGGCAGCGCCGCCACCCTGATCGCGGCCCGCGCCCTGCTGGGCGTCGCCGGGGCGACCCTGGCGCCTTCCACCCTGTCGCTGCTCCGCAGCATGTTCCCGGACCCGCGCCAGCGCACCGTCGCCGTCGGCGTGTGGATCTCCAGCTTCTCGGCGGGCGGCGCGATCGGGCCCCTGCTCGGCGGGCTGCTGCTGCAGTGGTTCTGGTGGGGGTCGGTGTTCCTGCTGGCGGTGCCGGTGATGGCGCTGCTGCTGGTATTCGGGCCGCTGCTGCTGCCCGAGTACCGCGATCCCGGGGCGGGCCGGCCGGACCTGCGCAGCGCCGGGATGTCGCTGGTCGCGGTGCTGCTGGTCGTCTACGGGCTCAAGCAGCTCGCCGAGGGCGGTGTGGCCTGGCTGGCGCTGCTGGCCATCGCGGCGGGGCTGGCCGTCGGCGCCGGGTTCGTCCGCCGGCAGCGGGCCCTCGCCGACCCGCTGCTGGACCTGCGGCTGTTCCGGATCCCCACCTTCCGCGCCGCCCTGGTCACCAACGTCCTCAGCTTCTTCGTCGGCTTCGGCGCCCTGCTGTTCGTCGCGCAGTACCTGCAGCTGGTGCTGGGACTGTCGCCGCTGCGGGCCGGCCTGTGGATGCTGCCCTCCTCCGCCGGCTTCATCGTCGGGTCGCTGCTGACCCCGCCACTGGCACGCCGGCTGCCGCCGCGGTTGCTGATGGCCGGCGGGCTGCTGCTGGCGGCCGCCGGCTTCGCCCTGCTCACCCTGCTCGGCAGCGGCTCCGGGCTGGCGCTGCTGGTGGCCGGGTCGGTGGTCTTCTCCCTGGCGCTCGCCCCGGTGGACACCCTGGCGACCGACCTGGCCGTCGGCGCCGCCCCACCCGAGCGCGCCGGGGCGGCGTCGGCGCTCTCGGAGACCAGCGCCGAGCTGGGCGGGGCGCTGGGCATCGCGGTCCTGGGCGTCATCGGCACCGCCGTCTACCGCGGCCAGGTCGTCGAGGCCGTACCGGCCGGCGTCCCGGCGGCGGCCGCGGCGGCCGCGCGCGACACCCTCGGCGGCGCGGTGGCGGCGGCCGGGCAGCTCCCCGGCCAGCGTGGCGCCCTGCTGCTGGACGCGGCTCGCCAGGCGTTCACCCAGGGCCTGCACCTGGCCTTCGGCGTCAGCGCCGCCGCGGCGGTCGCGGTCGCCGCCTTGACCGTGGTCCTGCTCCGGGCGACCAGGCCGGCCCGGGCCGGCGGCCACACGGGCTGACCGGCGTGGGATACTCGGCCGGTGGAGGCGGCGGCGGTCAAGGTCGGTGTCGTGCTCGCCCGGCAGCCGGACGAGCTCGGCGAGTGGCTCGCCGACGCGACCGCCTTCGAGGCAGCCGGCGCCCACGCGCTCTGGGTCGACCCGGCGCCCGAGTCGCGGCTCGACCCGCTGGCGCTGCTGTCGGCGCTGGCGGCCGTCACCTTCCGGGCGCTGCTGGTCGCGGTGCCGGGGGCCGACGACCGCCCGCCCGAGGCGCTCGGCCGCACGCTCGCCACCATCGGGCGCCTCAGCCACGGACGGCTGGCCCTGGCCGGCGACCCGGCAGGGGTCGAGCGGCTCGCCGCCCTGGCGCCCGGCTGCGCCGCCTTCCGCCGGCTGCCGGGGGAGCCGGGCGGCTTCGAGCGCCTGGTCGAGGGGGACGAGGCGGAGCGCTGGGTCGCGGTGCCGCCGCCGGACGGTCGCGGCGCCTGGCGGGCCACCCTGGCCGGCGCGGCCGACGGCGGGGCCGCCGGCCTGCTGGTCCCGGCCGGGCCAAGGCTGCTGGACATCCTCCGCAACCCGCGCGAGCCCGAGGACCGCCAGGACCTCCACCTCGCCCAGGGTTGAGCGCGCCGCCGCCGGGAACATTGACCTCCACCAGCGGAGGTCCGAGAATCGCCACGACGCGATGGTGTCGAAGGAGGCCGCCATGGAGGTCACACGGCGCCAATTCTTGAAGGTGGGCGCGGTCAGCGCCGGGACCATCGGAGCCTCGGTCCTCGGCTTCGACGTGGCACAGGCCAGGCAGGTGCAGCAGCGCCTGCGGATCGAGGGGGCCACCGTCTCCCACTCCGTCTGCCCGTACTGCGCCGTCGGCTGCGCGCTGCTCGCCTACACGCGCAAGGACGCCAGCGGCAAGGTCGAGCTGCTGCAGATCGAGGGTGACCCGGACAGCCCGGTGAACGAGGGCCGCCTCTGCCCGAAGGGCGCGACCGCCATGGAGCTGGCCATCTCGCGCCGCCGGATCACCAGCCCGCTGTACCGGGCGGGCGGCGCCAGCGACTGGCAGCAGGTCTCCTGGGACTTCGTCCTGGACAAGCTGGCCCAGGACATCAAGGCCTCGCGGGACCGCACCTTCGTCGCCACCGACGCCGACGGGAACCTGGTGAACCGCTGCGAGGGCATCGCCTTCGCCGGCGGCGCCGCCTTCAGCTCCGAGGAGGGCTACTTCGCCACCAAGGTGATGCGCGGCCTCGGCCTGGTCTACCTGGAGCAACAAGCGCGCGTATGACACGGCCCCACGGTGACCAGTTTGGCCGCCACGTTCGGTAGAGGGGCAATGACCAACCACTGGCGTGACATCCGCCACGCCGACCTCATCCTGATCAACGGGGCCAACCCTGCCGAGGCCCACCCGGTCGGGTTCCAGTGGTTCATGCGCGCGAAGCTGGAGCGGGGCGCGAAGATCATCCACGCCGACCCGCGCTTCACCCGCACCTCCGCGGTCGCCGACCGGCACGTCCGCATCCGCACCGGCACCGACATCGCCTACTTCGGCGGGCTGATCAACTACGTCCTGGAGAACAAGCTCTACCACCAGGAGTACGTCCGCTGGGCGACCAACGCGGGCCTGGTGGTGACCGAGGAGGGCTTCTCGTTCGAGGACGGGGTCTTCAACGGCTTCGACGTGGCGAAGGGCACCTACGACCCCAAGAAATGGGCGTACGAGACCCCGGGGGCGGACAAGTTCGCCCGAGTGGACATCAAGCACCCGCGCTCGGTGCTCAACCTGCTGCGCAAGCACTTCAGCCGCTACACCCCGGAGATGGTGGAGCGCATCACCGGCATCCCCAGGGACGAGTTCCTGGAGGTGGCCAAGCTGGTCGGCGAGATGGGCCGGCCCGACAAGGTGATGACGATCGTCTACGCCGTCGGCCTCACCCACCACACCACCGGCGTGCAGCTGATCCGCTCGGGGGCGCTGCTGCAGCTGCTGCTGGGCAACATCGGGCGCCCCGGCGGCGGTATGAACGCCGAGCGCGGCCACGCCAACATCCAGGGCAACACCGACCACGCGATCTCCTGGGAGATCCTGCCGGGCTACCTGCGCATCCCCGCGCCGGGCCAGCGCAACCTGGCCGACTACGTCGACCAGAGCGCCAGCAAGAAGCTGCGTCCCAACGCGGTGAACTTCTTCGGCACCAACTACCGCAAGTTCATGGTCAGCCTGCTGAAGACCTGGTACGGCAACGCCGCCACCAAGCGCAACGAGTTCGCCTTCGACAACATCCCCAAGCCGGCCGGCAACACCTCGTGGATATCCATCTTCGACCAGGCGCTGCAGGGGAAGATGGAGGGGCTGATGCTGTCGGGGATGACCGCGACCAGCATCGGGCCCGACTCCAACCAGGTGCTGCAGGCGCTGTCGAACCTCAAGTGGCTGTGCGTCATGGACGCCTTCCCCACCACCAGCTCCGAGTTCTGGCGCGCCCCCGGCATCGACCCGTCCAAGGTCCAGACCGAGGTGTTCCTGCTGCCGACCACCCACTGGATCGAGAAGGACGGCTCCTTCACCAACAGCGGCCGCTGGGCGCAGTGGAAGGACCAGGTGCTGCCGCCGGAGGGGGACTCCCGCCACGACCACTGGATCCTCGCCGACCTGTTCCAGCGGGTCCGCAACCTCTACCGCCAGCAGGGCGGCAAGTTCCCGGCGCCGGTCCAGCAGCTCACCATGGCGTACAAGGACCCGGTCAAGCCGACGCTGGACGAGATCGCCCAGGAGATCAACGGCCGCGACCTCAAGACCGGCAAGCGGATGGAGACGTTCGCCGACCTCAGGGACGACGGCACCACCACCGCCGGCGACTGGATCTACACCGGGTCCTACCCGGAGGCCGGCAACCTGACCAGGCGGCGTGACGGCATCCAGGACCCGAAGACCAACGACCCGACGGGCATGGGTTTCTACCCGAACTGGGCGTGGAGCTGGCCGCTCAACCGGCGGGTGCTCTACAACCGCGCCTCCGCCGACCAGCGGGGACGCCCGTGGGACCCGAGCCGGCCGGGCATCCGCTGGGACGCGGCCGCCGGCAAGTGGATGGGCGACGTGCCCGACTACCCGCCCGACGCCGACCCGAGCGACCCCGAGTCGCCGTTGCCGTTCATCATGACCGGGGAGGGGACCGGGCGGCTGTTCAGCAACTCGGTGGCGGACGGTCCGTTCCCCGAGCACTACGAGCCGATCGAGTCGCCCATCAAGAACCCGCTGCACCCCCAGGTGTCCAGCACGCCCGCGGCCTTCCTGTACGACAAGCAGGCCGGCCGGCCCAACCGCTTCGGCACCGTGGACGACTTCCCGTACGTGGCCACCAGCTACCGGCTCACCGAGCACGAGCACTACATCACCCAGCAGGTCGAGCACCTGGTCCAGCTGCAGCCGGAGGCGTTCGTCGAGGTCCCCGCCGAGCTCGCCCGCGAGAAGGGGATCAGCACCGGCGACCAGGTGCGGGTCTCCTCCAGGCGCGGCAAGCTCGAGGTCCGCGCGGTGGTGACCGGCCGCCTTGGCCCGCTGCAGGTGGACGGGAGGAAGGTCTACCAGATCGGCATCCCCATCCACTGGGGCTTCGTCGGCATCAACACCGGCCAGCACTGGCTGGCCAACGCGCTCACCCCGTTCGTCGGCGACGCCAGCGCCCGCACCCCCGAGTTCAAGGCGTTCCTCGTGAACATCGAGAAGCTCTGATGGCCGCGCCCGGCGCGACCGCCACCAGCCCGTGGGCGCCCCAGCGCCGCCGGGCGGAGGCCCTGCGCGGCCGCCACCCGTTCGCGGCGGAGGTGCTCGGCCTGTACGCCGCGCTGCTGGACGTCTGGGAGGAGGCCTTCCAGGACGCCCGCCGGGAGCGGCCGGCGCCGGCGGCGCTGGCGGGCTGGGCGGCGGGCCGGGTGCTCCCGCGGGTCGTGGAGGCGACGGCCGAGGCCGGTCCGGAGCCGCTCGCGGCCGCCACCCGCCGGTTGCGGGAGGACGGGGCGGCCTCCGGGCCGCTGGACGCCTGGCTCGCCGGCGGCGAGCTGGCGCCGGTCGAGCGCTACCTGGCCCGTGCCACGCTGCGCGGGCCGCTGCAGGCGCTGGACGCCGGCGCCGCCTGCGCCAGGGACCCCGCGCCCCGGGGAGGCCGGCGCTGCCCGCGCTGCGGGGGGCCGCCGCAGCTCAGCTTCCGCGCCCACTCCGACGACGGGCTGGTGACCGAGCACCGGCACCTGGCGTGCGCCCGCTGCGGGGAGGGCTGGCGCTACTCCGGCAGCGCCTGCGCGTCGTGCGGGGAGACCAGCGGCGCGCGGCGCACCTTCTACGCCGAGCGGCGCTCCGCGCCGGTGGTGGGGCGCGGCGAGACCGCCGCCCCGGAGGCGGGCGGGCCGCTGTTCCCCCACCTGCGCATCGAGGGCTGCCAGAGCTGCGAGCGATACCTGATCGACGTCGACCTGGGTCGCGACGCCCGAGCGGTGCCCGAGGTGGACGAGCTGGCGGCGCTGCCGCTGGACCTCCACGCGGCCGAGCTCGGCCTTTCCAAGGTCACACCCAACCTGATGGGGTTCTGAGATGGCCGAGATCACGCCGGGCACGGCCTACGGGTTCTTCACCGACACCAGCGTCTGCATCGGCTGCAAGGCCTGCGAGGTCGCCTGCAAGGAGTGGAACCTGCTCGCGGGCAACGAGGCGGTCTTCGGCGACGGCTTCGACAACACCGGCCAGCTGGACTCGCAGAACTGGCGGCACGTGCGGCTGATCGACAACGTGCCGGACGAGACCTTCGGCACCGGCCAGGGCAAGGCCTGGCTGTTGATGTCGGACGTCTGCAAGCACTGCCAGCACGCCAGCTGCATGGACGTCTGCCCCACCGGGGCGATCATCCGCACCGAGTTCGACACCGTCTTCATCCAGCCGGACGTCTGCAACGGCTGCCGCAACTGCATCTCGGCGTGCCCGTACAGCGTCATCGGCATGGACGAGGACACCCACGTGGCGCGCAAGTGCACGCTCTGCTACGACCGGCTCCAGGGCGGCATGGAGCCGGCCTGCGCCAAGGCCTGCCCGACCCAGTCGATCCAGTTCGGCCCGGTCGACGACCTGCGGGCGCGGGCGGACAAGCGCCTGGCCGACCTGCACTCGCAGGGGGTGGCCGAGGCGCAGCTGTACGGGCACGACGAGCAGGTCTACGGCGGGCTCAACGCGTTCTTCCTGCTGATGGACAAGCCGGAGAGCTACCGGCTGCCGAGCGCGGCCAACGCGGTGCTGCCGGGCCGCAACAACCCAGGCGGCTGGCTCACCGGGGCGGTCACCGCCGTGCTCGGCCTGCTCGGCGGGTTGATCGCGCTGCGCCGGCGGCGGGTGCCGCCGCGGGAGCCGCCGCCGGGGACCGAGGGGGGTGCGCCATGATCCCGCTGGCCGACGCGGAGCATTTCGTCCGCGCACCGGGCTGGACGTGGTACATCGTGCCCTACTTCTTCCTCGCCGGCCTGGCCGGTGGCAGCTACGCCATCGCCACGCTGCTCCGCCTGGGAGGCGAGCGCGCCGACGAGCCGGCGGCGCGGGTCGGCTACTACGCCGCCTTCCTGGCCTTCGTCCCCTGCCCGATCCTGCTGACGCTCGACCTCTGGCAGCCGCTGCGCTTCTGGCACATGCTGTGGAACACCACGCCGGGCGCGCAGGGCCCCAGCTTCAAGTCCGGGTCGCCGATG
>DASQWY010000710.1:0-2910 GCA_035640005.1 Actinomycetes bacterium | reverse complement strand
CCCGCCGCTGGTAGCCGGCCACGTTGGGGTCCGGGTGGTGGAGGACGCCGTAGAGCGCGGCGAACGCGCCGACCACGGCCGCGCCCGCCCCGATCCAGGCGATCATCTTGCCCTGCCCGCCGCCCTCGGCCACGTGCCCCTCCCCCCGCGCGCGGCCAAGCCTACGCCGATGCACAGTTGACGATCATCGCCCGTCCAGGAAACTCCAAGGATCGGCCCGCATCGTGGGTCCACACCAGCGGGGCCGTGGAGGACGCCGCATGACACAGGACCAGGAGTTGCACGACCACGACCGGGGGCTGTCCCACGACCTGCCGGTCCTGCTGAGCCGGCGCGGTGCCCTGACGCTGCTCGGTGGGGCGGGACTGGCGGCCGCCCTGGCCGGCTGCGGCATCGGCGGCAGCTCCGGCGGCTCCCCCAGCGCCAACTCGGCCGCGGGCACGGCGGCCGGCACCCGGATCCCCGAGGAGACCGCCGGGCCCTTCCCCGGCGACGGCTCCAACGGCGCCAACGTCCTCACCCAGAGCGGTATCGTCCGCAGCGACATCACCAGGAGCTTCGGCTCGGCGTCCGGGGTCGCGCGCGGCGTGCCCCTGACCGTCAAGCTCCAGGTCCTCGACACCGGCAACGGGTCC
Organism: Actinomycetes bacterium; assembly: GCA_035640005.1. Classification (GTDB taxonomy): domain Bacteria; phylum Actinomycetota; class CALGFH01; order CALGFH01; family CALGFH01; genus DASQWY01. The sequence goes on along the minus strand of DASQWY010000710.1, from coordinate 2,275 downwards.
GCCGGCCTGCGGGGGGCCGCCGTCTACCTGTGGCACTGCGACATCGACGGCCGGTACTCGCTGTACTCGGACGGGGTCACCCAGGAGAACTACCTGCGCGGGGTCCAGCAGACCGCCGGTGACGGGTCGGTGACGTTCACCAGCATCTACCCGGCCGCCTACGCCGGGCGCTGGCCGCACATACACTTCGAGGTCTACCCGAGCCTGCAGGACGCCACCACCGCCAGCGGCAAGCTGCGCACCTCCCAGCTGGCCCTCCCGGAGCAGGCGTGCAGGCGGGTCTACGCTACCGACGGCTACCAGCAGAGCCTGCGGAACCTGGCGCAGACCTCACTGGACACCGACATGGTCTTCAGCGACGGCTACTCCCTGCAGCTGGCCACCGTGACCGGCGACGTCACCGGCGGCATGACCGCCACCCTCAAGGTCCCGGTGTAGCCGACGGCCGACCGGTACGTAACGGACAAGGCGGCGGCATCGTTCCGTCAGGTGCTGCTTCGCTCTTCCGGGATTCCTGGCGGAGTGGACGCCGGCACCAAATGCTCTCAGCAGCCCGGGAGGACAGATGCGGCCGTTGACCTTGCGGCTGACCGCGCTCACCCTCGGCCTCGGCAGCCTCCTGACCACGCTCCTGGTGGCGGCCGGGCCGGCGGCGGCGACCGACGCCGCGCCGACCGTGCTGGCCACCACGCGGCTGCCGCTGCCCTCGGCCGCAGACGTGGCGGTGGACGGCACGGGCGGGCACGTGTTCGTCTCCGGCGGACGCGGCACCACCGACCTCGTCGTGACCGACCTCGACGGCCAGCTGGTCGGCACCATCGGCAACCAGCAGGGCGCGACTGGTCTGGCGATCGGCGCCGACGGCACGACCGTCTACGCCGCGCTGGGGGACGGCGACGCCGTGTCCGCCATCGACACCGCGACCCTCACCGAGCGGGCACGCTACCCGCTCGGCTCCGGCGTCTGCCCGAGCGACCTGGCCCCGGCGGGCGGCAAGCTCTGGTTCAGCTACGGCTGCGGACAGGACGGCAGGATCGGTTCGTTGGACCTTCGCGGGCCGGCTCCCGTGGTCGCCCTCGACCAGGCAGGCGCCTGGTACTTCCCTCCGCAGCTGGCCAGTGCCTCCGCCGACCAAGGCGTGCTGGTGGCCGGTCGGAGGGAGACCAGCCCGACCACGGTGACCAGCTTCGACGTCTCCAGCGGGCAGGCCGTCGTGCGCGCGTCCACCGACGCCCTCGGCGGCTTCCTGCGCGACCTCGAGGTGGCCCCGGACGGCGCCGACGTCCTAGTGGTCACCCACGAGCCCGACTACCCACTGGTGCTCTCCGTCGCCGACCTGTCCCAGGTCGGCTACTACGACAGCTCCGTCGGCACGACCTTGGTCGCGGTCCGCCCCGACGGTGCGGTCGTGACCGGGACCCCAACGGGCATCCTCGACGCGTTCGCGATCGGGGAGCCACCCACGCCCAAGGTGTGGACCTCCTACGACGGGCTCGCCGAACCAGGGCTGGAGGTGCAGGGCCTGGCCTGGGCTCCCAGCGGCCGGCGGGTCTACACCGTGAGCGACGACTTCTCGGCCGGCCAGCCGCTGCTGCGAGTGCTGGTCCCGCCGCCGCTGCTGACGTCCATCGCGGCCGACCTGCTGACCTGGCCGGTGCTGGTACGCCAGCCCATGACGATCGCGGGCCGGCTGAGCCCTGAGGACAACGCCCAGCCCGGCGTGCAGACAATTCACGTGACCCGGCAGGACCGGAAGGGGACGGTGACCCTCCCCGACCTGAGCACCGCCGCCGACGGCACGTTCAGCCTGACCGACCGGCCGAGGACCAGCGGCGACACCACCTGGACCTTCCAGTTCGACGGGACCGACACCCTGCTCCCCACCCAGTACGCCGTCACCGTCCCGGTCGCCAGGCACTGACCCGACCGCCGAGCGCGACTACTCCTCCGAGCCAAGATCGGTCCAGCACTGCTCGCAGAAGCGGAGGGTAGGCGGACTCCGGTGCCCGCAGTTCCGGCACACCAACTGCCCGGCGGTGGGCGGGGTTGGCTCCGACGACGCGGCACGCCGGCCTGGTTGGCGCTCGTGTCGTCCCCGGTGCGGGAGCGCTGGTTGCCCGGGCGGCTCAGGGGTCCGGTCCTCAGACGGCCAAGGATCCGTGGTGCCAACCGCCCGGGCTGGCCGGTGGTCGAACCAGTCGCTTTCCTCCACCACGGCAGCCCCCGGTTCCAGCGCGGCGGGCCGCGACACGCCGGTGAACGAGGGCGGGGTGGG
>DASQWY010000709.1:0-3335 GCA_035640005.1 Actinomycetes bacterium | reverse complement strand
CCGCCGGTGGGGTCGGGGCACACCAGGCCGCCGCCGGGCACCAAACCCAAGGCCGCGCCGTGCGATCACCACCGCCGCCGCATGATGCCGGGTGACGGTGACCGCTTGTTTCGTTGATCGGTTGAGGGGTGCCTGCCAGTGGCCGCCACCCCACGCCGAGGTCCAGGCCGGGTCGACCGCCACCACCCACAGGCCGGCGTTGGCGGCCATGCCGACCAACAGGTCGCGGAACTGGCGGGTTGGCATGCCAGCCACGGTGCGGCGGAAGCGCCTGCCACGCACCCCCCGGCCCAGCGCCTCCCGGCCGGCCTGGCGAGCGTCGGCGAAATCCAGGTCCTCCACGGCGATCGACCGGCAGCCACTGGTACGGGCCAGCCGGATCAGCTCGGCGACCGCAGCGCGTAGCCGGCCGTCGCGGGTGGTGGCCGGCAGCCCGCCCAGCTCCAGCGGGATCGTGTGCGGCGAGCCGACCGGGTTGCCGCAGCGGTCCAGCACCCAGCCGTCCAGGTGCTCGGCGTTGAGGTCAACCCCGAGGGTCGGGTGGCGGCGCAACTGCTCCACCGGCGGCATCGGCGACGCCGGCAGCCGCCAACTGGCATCCAGGTACCAGCGGCCCCTGACTGGGTCCAGCCAGATGTCGTAGCGGACCGCGCCGCTGGCCACCTGCGCCGCCCACTCCGCTGCCCGGTGGGTGAACCTCACCGGGCAGCCCAGCCGGTGGGTCGCCGCCCTGCCCGGCGTGTTGGACAAGTGCGCCAGCGGCGTCGGCAGCCGCAGCTCCAACCAGCCCTCCTCGGGATGCACCCGGATGGTTTCGTTGCCCAAGGGCTTGGCGGCTTCCCCGTCAGCGGTCAGGAACCACCGTGCGGCCTGCCAGCGCGCTCGCCACTCAGCGTGGGTGAGCCCGCCAGCGGAGGCGCTATCGTCGAGGGCGTGGCGCAGCTTGGCCAGCCGCCGGCCACCCCGGCACACCGACACCCGACCGGCCGCCAGCCGTGCCTCCACGTCAGCAAGCCGTGCCTGCAGGTGTTGCAGCCGCCGCTGCTTCTGGAACCGCTCGGCCCGGCTGGCGAAGCCGCGCACGCGGCCGCGCCGCCCCCCGACCTCCACGGCAAGACGTGCCTGCACCCGGCGGATCGCGCGGCGCAGCCCGGTTCGGGCGTCCAGCAGGTTCTTGAACCCTCGCTGCCACTGGTCGTCGGAGGTGCGGGTGATCGCCCCCGCCCAGCGGCTGGAGCAGGCGGCGGTCAGCGCCCGCTTGCGGTCGGCCCGCTGGTCCTCGCCACCGCCCAGCCGGCAGCGCCAGGCAACGTCGGCGCTGGCCTGCCGGCCAAGGTGCTCACCGACGATGCGCAGCACCTGCTCGTCGCCGGCGGACGGCCGCAGCCGGGTGCGGATGCGGGCACCCGGCGGCGGGGCGACTACCAACGGGGCAGCAAGCGAACGCATGTTCCCATCGTACTCGACGACTGCGACAGTTGGAATGAACACCGCGCGTCGCCGCCAGCTGACAGCCCAGCAGTGGTCGGCGCGCGGCCGATTCGACCCGGCTGTAGCCGCTACCCCGATGCGGATAGCCGCGAGGATCGACCGGCACAGCCTCCAAGCGACGTAGCCCGCTGCCAGCAGCCAGACCCTGGGCCAGGAGAGCCAACCCAGCCACCGAGACCACCAGGCCGGCGAAGTCGTGAACACCACCCCGAATAGCGGCACGACGATGCCGTCCAAGCGCAGCCGCAGGTTCCCGGTCGTCGCCTGGTCCAGCTTCGACACCTGCTCCTGGACGCCGCTGATGCGTCGTCGAGGCGCCGCGCCTCCGCGGCCAGCTCCGCCTTGCCTCGCTGCTCCGCCTGGGCGATGGTGCGCTCCCGCTCCTGCCGCTCGTCGCGGAGTAGGCCACGGAGCTGCTCGACCGCCGCGCCGAGCGCGGCGACCTGCTCCTCCAGCGGCCGGTCAGGGTCGAGCTTCACCGAATGGAACCCAACGCCGGACGCGCTTGCGGTCACGCTCACGGCGGCCACACCGGCGTCGGCCAGGTGGACGGGGTGGACCTGCCGACCCCGCCACCACCGAACCTGCTGGACGAGCTGCACCCAGGCCATGGCGACGCGCTGCTTGGCGGTCGCCAGGAAGCCCTTGTAGGCGGCCACGCCGAGCAGTCGGAGACGGCCACCACCACGCCGGCTAGCTCGCAGAGTCCCCCGAGGGTGAGGACCTGGTGCGGGTTCACCCCGTCACGCTTCTCCAGCGCCAGGCCTGGCCGCCCCACGGCCCCGGTGGTCGCGCAGCGGCTCGTCGACCTTCCGGACGACGTTCCCGGCAGGGTCCACGACGCGCTCGCTGTAGCGGTCGTTCTCCCGCTCGACGACCCGGGAGACGTGCCGCCACTCCCCGGTGTCCCGGTGGTAGTCGGAGCCGGTGAACGCCTTACGGTAGGGCTTGACCTTCCCGACGTCGCCGTGGTGGGCCTTGGTGGCCAGGCTCCCGTGCGCCTCGACCGTTGCGGTCAAGGTGACCGCGAACGTCCGGGCGGTCGACCCGCAGGCCTGGCACGGCTCCCGGTCCTCGACCCGGGGCGGTTCGGGCACGGGCGCTCCGCACCCGCTGCACGACACGATCGTGTTCGGGGCCTGCTCTGCCATCTCACTCCTCCCAGCCCGCCCGGCGCGGCCAGTCGGCGGTGCCGTACACGAGCGCGTCCACTGCCCGTCAGCCGCCCCCGCCACCATGCGGCCCTCACCCTGTTCCCCTGCGGGTCGAGGACCTCGACGTCCTTCAGGTGGATGAACTCCACCGGCCCGTCCTGCTCCGCCCCCGAGTCGCCGGCACCATCGCCGGGCGCCGCCTGTTCGCTGGGCTCGGATAGCCCGCCAGGCAGCCGCCAGCCGACCCGGACCCGGACCCGGACCCGGACGATCCCGGTCGCCCACCGGTCCTGCAGGCCGGCCAGCCGCTGGCGATCGCCGACCGGCACCGCTGGCGCGGCGACGTCATCAGCGGCCCAGCAGGGCCGCTGTACTGGCATCCCGAGTGCTGATCTGCGCCAGCTGGACCAGGCGGCAGTCGACCCCGTTGCCGCCGAGCTCAACGATCACCCTCGACAAACCCTGGGATTCAAGACACCCTCATAGGTCCTGGCAGAGGCGTTGCGCTGACTCTCTGAGACCGCCGTCGATTCCGCGGCGCAGCTTGAGGCTGGGATGCCACATCGTGTCAGCGGATCAAAGTGACCTCTTCCGTGTCAGCAAACGGCGGGGAAGCGCTGTGTGGTGTACCTGGACGCGGCTACTCACCGGCCGATCGCGATCGACCAGATCACCGTCCGCTCGCTGGAG
>DASQWY010000708.1:0-4197 GCA_035640005.1 Actinomycetes bacterium | reverse complement strand
CCCCCCCCCCCGCCAGTGGCCGGCGCGCCGCTCCTGGTAGACCGCGCACGGCAGCAGCGGCGCGCCGGTCCGCAGCGCCAGCGAGGCCGGCCCGCCGGGCATGCGGGCGGTCGCGCCGAACAGCTCCACCGGCAGGCCGCCGCCGGTCAGGTCGCGGTCGCAGACCAGCGCGACCAGGCGCCCGTCGCGCAGCGCCCTGAGCACCCCGCGCAGCGTCTCCGGGCCGTCGTCCAGCGGCAGCAGCTCCATGCCGAGGGCGCGCCGGTAGGTCGCGAAGCGCTCGTACAGCTCGACCGGCCGCAACCGCTCGACCACCACGGTGACCGGGTAGCCGCTGGCCGCCAGCCACGCCCCGCCGGCGTCCCAGTTGCCGACGTGGGGGGTGGCGAAGATCGCGCCGCGGCCGAGCCGCAGGGCGGCGTCCAGGTGCTCGCCGCCCTCCAGCGCCAGGCGGCGGCGGATCTCGGCCTCGCCCAGGTCCTCCAGCCGGAACGCCTCGATCCAGTAGCGGCCGTAGGTGGCGAAGTTGCGGCGCACCACCCGCTCCAGCGCGGCGGGCGTGACCTCCGGGCCGAGCACCTGGCGCAGGTTGGCGCGGATCGCGTCGCGGCGCCGCGCGTCCAGCCGGTAGAAGGCGCGGCCGCCGAGGAACCCCAGGGCGAACGCGACCGGCTCGGGCAGCTGCCGGCAGACCCGCCAGGCGGCCAGCCAGCGCCGGCCGGCGGCGGCGTCCTCCGTCACCGCTACCGGCCGATGCCCGGGCCGATGTCGGACGACTGCTGCCAGACGGTGAGGATGCGCTGGACGACCGTGATCGCGGTGCCCGCGGCGAGCACCCACAGGCCGGCGTCGACGTGCCCGAGCAGCAGGGCGATGCCCAGCACGATGACCCGCTCGGGGCGTTCGGCGATGCCGACGTTGCAGGCGAAGCCGAGCGACTCGGCCCGCGCCTTGATATAGGACACGATCAGCGACAGGCCGAGCACCAGCGCGGCCAGCATGACCACGGTGCCCTGCGCGCGGGTGGCGGCCAGCCACACGATCCCGGCGAGCACGGCGGCGTCGGAGATGCGGTCGACCACCGAGTCCAGGAACGCGCCGCGGCGGGAGTCGTGGCCGGAGGCCTTGGCGACCGCCCCGTCCAGCATGTCCGGCAGGCCGGACAGCAGGCTCACCGCGCCGCCGACCCGGTCGTGGCCGGTGGCGATCAGCGCACCGGCGCCGAGGCTGCCGGCGAGACCGACCGCGGTCAGGCTGTTGGCGGTGATGCCGGCCTTGGCGAGAGCCTGCCCGGCCGGCTCGGTGACGTGACGGAACGTGTCGCGGGCTTTGGACGAGAGCACGAGGGAACCTGTCTCGAAGGGGGTCGCCTCTGGGGAAGGCGACCAGTGCGGAACGGGAGGGAGGCTAGCACGCTTATAAGACCCTGCTCAACGACGGCGGGTTACGGCGGACCCGGTGTAGCATCGCGGCTCCCGGGCGACCGTCTCTGTTGGGAGGCTGCGGCATCGTGAAGAGCTACCCGACCGACCACGTCCGCAACGTCCTGATCGTCGGCCATGGTGGCGCCGGGAAGACCTCGCTCACGGAGGCGCTGCTGCACGCCACCGGGGCCACCAACCGGGTCGGCCGGGTCGAGGACGGCACCACCGTCACCGACTTCGAACCGGAGGAGACCCGCAAGCAGATCTCGGTGTCGCTGGCGGTCGCCCCGGTCGAGCACGGCGGCTACAAGGTCAACCTGCTCGACGCCCCCGGCTACGCCGACTTCGTCGGCGACGTGCGCTCGGCGCTGCCCGCCGCCGACGCGGTGCTGTTCGTGGTCAGCGGCGTGGAGGGCGTGGAGACCCAGACCGAGGTGGTGTGGACCATGGCCGAGGAGCTCGGCCTGCCGCGCGCCTTCTTCATCAACAAGCTGGACCGCGACCGCGCCTCGTTCGCGCGCTCCCTGGAGAGCATCCAGGAGGCCTTCGGCAAGGGCTGCCCGCCGCTGTACCTGCCGATCGGCGAGGAGCACGAGTTCCGCGGCCTGGTCGGCCTGCTGTCGGGGCGGGCGTTCGTCCACGACGGCGGCGGCCGCTCCGAGGGCGAGGTGCCGCCCGACCTGCAGGGCGCCGCCTCCAGCCTGCGGGAGCAGCTGATCGAGGCGATCATCCAGGAGGCCGAGGACGAGGAGCTGATGGACCGCTACCTCGGCGGCGACGACATCGCTCCCACCGACCTGATCCCCGACCTGGAGCAGGCGGTGGCGGCGGGCCGGCTGTTCCCGGTGCTGGCCGGCGCGGCCACCCGCGACATCGGCACGGTCGAGCTGCTGGAGGTGCTGACCGAGGCGTTCCCCTCCCCCACCGAGCGGCCGCCGGTCGCCGACCGCCGCGCCGACCCCGACGGGCCGCTGGCCGCCTACGTGTTCAAGACCGTCGCCGACCCCTACGTCGGCCGCATGAACCTGTTCCGGGTGGTGTCCGGCACGTTCCTGCCCGACAGCACCGTGCTGAACGCCACCAAGGGCAAGGAGGAGCGGGTCGGCCACCTGCTCACCGTGCGCGGCAAGACGCAGGAGCCCGCCGACCGGGTGGTCGCCGGCGACATCGGCGCGGTCGCCAAGCTCGCCGACACCTCCACCGGCGACACCCTGTGCGCCAGGGACCAGCCGGTGACGCTGCCGGCGCCGGCCATGCCCGACCCGCTGCTGCCGATCGCGATCGCGCCCAAGTCGCGCGGGGACGAGGAGAAGCTCTCCTCCGGCCTGGCCCGCATGGAGGCCGAGGACCTCACCCTGCGGGTGGAGCGCAACGTCGACACCAAGCAGACGATCCTGTGGGGGATGGGCGAGAACCACATCGAGGTCGCCCTGGAGCGGCTGAAGCGCAAGTACGGGGTCGAGGTCACCCAGGTGCCGCTGCTGCTGCCCTACAAGGAGACCTTCAGGAGCCCCGCCAAGGCCCTGGGCCGCCACGTCAAGCAGTCCGGCGGGCACGGCCAGTACGGCATCTGCAACATCGAGGTGGAGCCGCTGCCGCGCGGCGGCGGCTTCGAGTTCGTCGACAAGATCTACGGCGGCGCCGTCCCCAACCAGTTCATCCCCTCGGTCGAGAAGGGCGTCCGCAAGGCGATGGAGGACGGGCTGCTGGCCGGCTACCCGGTGGTCGACATCCGCGTCACCCTGCAGGACGGCAAGTACCACACGGTGGACTCCTCCGACATGGCCTTCCAGATCGCCGGCGGGCTGGCACTCAAGGAGGCGGCGGCCAAGGCCGAGGTCGTGCTGCTGGAGCCGGTGCTGGAGCTGGAGGTGCTGATCCCCGACGAGTACGTCGGCGACATCCTCGGCGACCTGTCGTCGCGGCGCGGCCGGGTGGTCGGCACCGACCCGGTCGGCACCGGGCGCACGCTGGTGCGGGCCACCGCGCCCGAGGCCGAGGTGGTCCGCTACGCCATCGACCTGCGCTCGATGACCAGGGGCAAAGGCTCGTTCGCACGCCGCGTCTCCCACTACGAGGAGCTGCCGTCGCACCTGGCGGCGAAGGTCGTGGAGGAGTCCAAGGCGCGCAGCGGCAGGTAGCGCGAGGGTGAGGGGGGCGCCCGGCGATGACCGACCCGCAGCCGCTCCTGCTGGTCACCGGGATGCCCCGGACGGCGACCAGCTGGACCGGGAAGATGCTGGAGGCGAGCGGGCGGTTCGTGTACGTCAACGAGCCGCTCAACCCGCAGCACCCGCCCGGGCGCTCCCCCGGCGTGCTGCGCGCCACCGTCAGCGGCGCCTTCCAGTACGTGTGCGCCGACAACGAGCGGCAGTGGCTGCCGGCGTTCCGGGACATGGCGCGGCTGCGCTACCACCCGCTGGCCGAGGCGCGCGCCAACCACGCCCCCTACGACCTGGCCCGCCTGGTGAAGTACGCCGCCGGCTTCGCGGCCGGGCGGCTGCGCGGCCGCCGCGCCCTGGTCGACGACCCCTACGCGGTGTTCAGCGCCCCCTGGCTGGCCGAGCGGCTCGGCGCCCAGGTGGTGGTCACCGTCCGCGACCCGGTCGCGGTGGTGGCCAGCTGGAGGCGGGTCGGCTGGACGCCGAAGCTCGCCGAGCTGCTCGCCCAGCCCGCCCTGGTGCGCGACTGGCTGGCGCCGTTCCGGGCGGAGCTGGAGGCGGCCGCCGCCGGCCCCGGCGACCCGGTCGGCCAGGCGAGCCTGCTGTGGCGG
>DASQWY010000707.1:0-2293 GCA_035640005.1 Actinomycetes bacterium | reverse complement strand
GCCCGCAAGGAACTCGGCGTCTCCGACCGCGCGCTCCGCAATGCCTGGCAGCGGCACGGGCTGGGCCTGCCACCCCGGCCGACAACCTCGGCCGGGGTGGCGGCGCCGACCGGGCGGGTCGATGCCGCGTTCCGCACGCTCAACCAGGCCATCCTGCCGCCTCGGGCCCGATCGGAGGAGGAGCTGGCGGCGCGGGTGCGCCGCGCCGAGGAGTACGCGGTCCTGGGCGCCAACGCGGTCGTGGACCTCTACACCGAGAGCCGCTCGCCGCGAGCGAGCACCAGGGTGTGGGCGATCACCCGCCGCGCGCAGCGCGCCCAGACCCTCGCCCGCCAACGCCAGTCCCGCGCCCAGCGCCGCCAGGTCGACCGCGCCGAGCGGGCCGACCGCTACCAGCCCGGCCACCAGCGCCGACGACCCGAGCAGCGGGAGGTCGGCGCCGATGCCCGCTGACCAGCCCGCCCAGGGCTGGGGGGATTGATGGCTGCGCGACGACCGCTGACCCCACGCCCCGAGCGAATTGACACGCACGAGCCTGTTTCACAAAGCTGCGTGGACGGACCGGGAGGCTGGCGTCGGCTGGGACGCCGCGCGGGGTGCGCCTGTGCCGCGCTGGTCAGGGGATGCGCTGGCGGACGGCCGCAGCCACAGCGACGCGCTGGTCGGTTGCATCGTCTGCTCCACCACCGCCAGCAGCTCGGTGGTCAGGGTGTCCAGGTCGACCTGCTGGCGCAGCCGCGCGCTGAACGCCGCGATCGTCTGGGCGGCGTCGTGGCGGCGGCGGTTGAAGCGACGGTCGACCAGCTGCTGGACGCGGCGGCGGGCCGGCCGGAACGCCGCCGCGACCGCCAGCGTTGCCAGTGCGACGACCAGGCTGGAGTCGCGGCCCAGGAGTTGGCCGAGCCCGGTGGCCACCGCGGCGTAGCCCCCGCCCAGCAGCAGGGTGAGCAGCCCGTAGGCCAGGGTGCGGCTGACGATGCGGTCCAGGTCGTACAGCCGGTAGCGCAGGACCGCCGCCCCGGTGGCCACCGGCGAGACCACCAGGCAGCAGCCGACGCCCACGCCGAACAGGGTCCCGGCGGCCGACCCCCGACCGCCAGGCTGAACAGGACGCCGACGGCGCCCAGCCCCACCAGCACCGCGGCCAGCGCCACCCAGCGCAGCTGCAGCCGCTCGACCCCGCGGGCGTGGCGGAACCGCCCCACCAGGGACGCGGCCGCGGCCACCAGGCCCACGACGGTGACCGCCAGGGCGGCCCGGTTGGCGGCCAGCAGGACCCCGTCGAGGCCGCGGAGGTCGAAGGGGCCGCCCAGGGCCTGGTAGCGCGGGTCCACCGGCCCGCCGGCCAGGGTCACCACCAGCACCAGGACGGCCGGCGTGACCGCCATCACCCTGGCCGGCCAGCGCCAGCGGGGCGAGGGCAGCGACCCGGTGGGCGTCAGCAGCAGGACGAAGCCGATCAGGGTCAGGGCCGTGAACGCGGTCGCCGGCTGGTACAGCACGGCGTAGCGGGCGGCGGGCAGCGCGCCCGGGCGGACCAGCAGCCCGTACACGAAGTACTGCGCGGTCGCGGCGGTGCCGGTGAGCGACAGGGCGATGCCCAGCAGCAGCCAGCCCACCGGGTGCGCCGGGCGGCGGGCGGCCACGACCGCCCCGACCGTGACCGAGCTCACCATGGCCAGGACGGGAATGGCGACGCCCGGGAAGGTGAACTGGACCAGGTCGGCCCGGCCGGCCCGGCGCAGCAGCTGGTCCAGCCACGGCACGGCGGCCAGGCAGAGCAGGCTCGCCAGCCACAGCGCCCACGCCAGCCCGGCCGCCCACCGGCGCGGCCGGCCCGGTCGGGCGGTCGACGTCATCGCCGTGGTCCTGGCTGCTCGCAGCGCACCACCGATCCGGCCACCTCCCACGCCCGTCAGCTGCCAGTGTGGCCGGCCTGCGTCCCGGTAACGTTACGGACGACGACCTGCCCAACATATCGGGCCTTTGTGAAACAGGCTCGCACGCGTCAATCCGCGCGGCCGTCCGATCCCGACCCGGTCCCGACCCACACCGACTCGGCCCGGGCCCGTCCCAGAGCCGCGGTCCCGTCCTGCCCAGGAGGCCCCTGGTATGCGTGACCGTCATGACCATCCTGCCCAGCACCCAGCCCGTCCCGCCCTGCGCCCTGATCGGGATCGGGTGGACCTGGCGATCGACACCGCCAGCTGGGCCGGCACCCTGGCGATCTTCGCCTACGGCGCCGCCCTCAGCTACCAAGTCCTGCACACCACCGCCCTGGCCTGCGGGCTCA
>DASQWY010000706.1:0-2738 GCA_035640005.1 Actinomycetes bacterium | reverse complement strand
CTCGGCTTCGAGCCGGCCGGGCTCACCTGGGGCGAGGGGCAGCGGCTGCGGGCGCTGCTGCCCGGCCGGGCGGTGGTGCCGGCCCCGCCGCTGGTGGAGGAGCTGCGCGAGGTCAAGGACGAGCAGGAGCTGCGCGCCATGGGCGAGGCCGCCCGGCTCGGCTGCGAGGCGCTGGACGCCCTGCTGCCGCGGCTGCGCGAGGGCATGACCGAGCGGGAGGTCGCCGTCGACCTGGAGGTCGGCATGCGGCGGCTCGGCGGCGACGGGCTCGCCTTCGACTCGATCGTCGCCTTCGGCGAGCAGGCGGCCGAGCCCCACCACCACCCGGGCGACCGCCCGCTGCGGGCCGGCGACCTGGTCAAGCTCGACTTCGGCGCACGAGTGGACGGCTACTGCTCGGACATGACCCGCACGGTGGTGCTCGGCCGCGCCTCCGGCCGCCAGCGCGAGCTGCACGCGCTGGTGCTGGCGGCGCAGGAGGCCGGGCTGGCGCGCCTGCGCGCCGGGGTGGCGGCCGGCGAGGTCGACCGCGCCTGCCGGGCGGTGGTGGAGGCGGCCGGCCTGGGCGAGGCGTTCAGCCACCCGACCGGCCACGGGGTGGGGCTGGAGATCCACGAGGCGCCACGGGTGCGCCCGGACGCCGGTGGTAGGATCGCGGCCGGGACGCCCGTGACCGTGGAACCCGGTGTCTACCTCCCCGGCTTCGGCGGCGTCCGGATCGAGGACCTGGCGGTCGTCCGCCCCGACGGCCACGAGGTCCTCACCACTGCGTCCAAGGATCTGCTCGAACTGTAGGCCAGGAGCCCCCCATGCCGACCACCAACGACCTCAAGAACGGGATGACCCTCAACATCGACGGCAACCTCATGAACGTGCTGGAGTTCCAGCACGTCAAACCCGGCAAGGGCGGCGCCTTCGTGCGCACCAGGCTGAAGAACGTCCGCACCGGCCGCGTCCTCGACAAGACCTTCCGGGCCGACGAGCCGGTCGACGTCGCCATCCTCGAGAAGCGGGCCATGCAGTACCTGTACCGGGACGACACCGGCTTCCACTTCATGGACACCGAGACCTACGAGCAGTCGGCGGTGGAGCCGGAGGCGGTCGGCGAGGCCGCCAACTACCTGGTCGACGGTTTCACCCCCTACGTCACCTTCTACGAGGGGACGGCGCTGGGGATCGAGCTGCCGGCGGCCGTCGAGCTGACCGTCACCGAGACCGAGCCGGGCGTCAAGGGCGACCGGGTCTCCGGGGCGACCAAGCCGGCGACGGTGGAGACCGGCGCCGTGGTGCAGGTGCCCCTGTTCGTGGAGACCGGCGACCGGATCAAGGTCGACACCCGCAGCGGCGCCTACCTCACCCGCGTGCAGTGAGCGACCCGGCGGCCGCGCCCCGCACGCGCTCGGCGGCCCGCCGCCGCGCCCTCGACGTGCTCTACGAGGCCGACCTGCTCGGCCGGCCGGTCGCCGAGGTGCTGGCCAGGCACCAGCAGGACCGGGACGCCGGGCCGCCCGACCCCTACACCGTCGAGCTGGCCGCCGGCGTGGCCGGGCTGGCGGAGGAGCTGGACCGGCGCATCGGCGAGGCGGCCGAGCACTGGACGGTCGAGCGGATGCCCCTTGTCGACCGCAACCTGCTGCGGCTGGCCGCCTACGAGCTGCTCGCCCGGCCCGAGGTGCCCACCGCGGTCGTGCTCGACGAGGCCATCGAGCTGGCCAAGCTGCTGTCCACGGCCGACTCCGGCCGCTTCGTCAACGGAGTGCTTGGGCGCATCGCCCGCGAGGTACGCAGCTGAGCGACCATGGCCAGCCGCCCCCCACGCCACCTCGCCGAGCGCAGCGGCCGGCAGGGCATGCCCGTCCAGCGGCTGGCGCTCGGCGGGGGCCTGCTCGTGCTGGTCCTGGTGGTGGCCGCCGTCACCCTGCTGAGCACCGGCGGCCGCGAGCCGGCGCCGGCCACCACCAGGGCGAGCTCGCCGACGGCCGCGCCGACCACCGGCCCGCCCGCCACCACCCGGCCGCTGCGGCCGCTGCCGGGCAACCTGCTGGCCGACGGCGACTTCGAGCGCGGCCTGGGCGGCTGGACGGCCCTGGGCGGCGGGACCCTGGACCGGGTCGCGGACGGCAGCTCCGGCCGCTGGGCGGCCGCGGTGCGGCCCGGAGGCGGCGCCGAGCCGGGCGCGCCCGGCCTGGCCAGGCGCGACGTGACCGCGGTCAAGGTGGGCACCACCTACCTCGGCAGCACCTGGGTGCGGGCGGCCGCCCCGGACACCACCGTGGTCCTCGCCCTGCGCGAGTACCAGGGAGGCCGCGAGGTCAGCGCCGACCTGGCCGGCTACGACCTCGGCCGCGGCGGCTGGCAGGAGGTCAGCGTGGAGCACCGCGCCCGGGTCCCCGGCGCCATGCTCGCCATCGAGGTCACCGCCGTGGCCCTGCGGGAGGGGCAGCCGCTGCTGGTCGACGCGGTCGGCGTCCGCGTCCACAACGAATGACCCGAACCTCGCAATTTCTTCCGCAGAATTGCTGACCCTTGCCCGGTCGTGCCGGCCTGCAGGTTTGCGTAGGCTCGACGCAGCCCAAGCTTGCACCGTCAGTGCAGTCGCAGTGCAGTCGGCACGGGAGGGTGGCCGATGCGGCGGATCGCCCTGGTCGGGCTCGGCACCCTGGCCCTCCTGGCCGCCTCCGGCCCCGCGGCCGCCACCACCTACGTCGGTCTCGAGGACCTCACCTGCGACGGCGTCG
>DASQWY010000705.1:0-2153 GCA_035640005.1 Actinomycetes bacterium | reverse complement strand
CCCCCCCCGCCGCTGACCCGCACCCCCCGGCGATCAGGCCGGGCGGGCGCGGGCCGCGCGGACCACCACCAGGCGGGAGGCGCGGAAGATGCGGCGCCGGCCGCTGCGCAGGTTGGTCACGTCGTAGGCCGGGTCCTCCGGCCCGGAGTTGGCGACCTCGCCGAGCACCTGCCAGGTGCCCATCTCGCCCTGGCCCGGCCTGCGGACCTTGACCTGGCTCCCCTTCTCGATCGCCTGCAGCCCCACGTCGGCCATGCCGCTCTCCCTCCTCGGCGCCTCTCGAACTCCTGTTCGATTCTACGCTTCGGCGCGACGGCCTTCGAGCGAGCCGCGAGATTGCGGGCGCGGGCGCCGCCATCTAAGGTCGGCCAATGACCGACTCCGCCGTGCCCGAGCCGCCGTTCGACCTGGACCGCTACCTGTCGCTGCCGCGAGTTGCCGGGCTCGCCCTTTCCCCCGACGGGCGCCGGCTGGTCACCTCGGTGGCGACCGCGGCCCCGGACGGCAAGAAGTTCGTGACCGCCCTGTGGGAGCTCGACCCGGCCGGCGACCGGGCCCCGCGGCGGCTGACCCGGTCAGCGCCCGGCGAGTCGAACCCGGCGTTCCTGCCCGACGGCTCGCTGCTGTTCACCTCCGCCCGCGGCGACCCCGAGCAGGCCCCCGGCAACGACGACGCCGAGGAGGTGGCGGCGCTGTGGCTGCTGCCGCCCGCCGGCGGCGAGGCGCGCCAGGTGGCGGCCACGCCGGCCGGGGTGGAGGCGTTCCGGGTCGGCCGCGACGCCGGCACGGTGGTGTACCGGACCGGCGTGCACGCCAGCGCGGAGGACCTGGAGGCCGACGCGCGCCAGCAGCAGCGCCGCAAGGACGCCGGGGTCACCGCCCAGCTGTTCGAGGGCTACCCGATCCGCTACTGGGACCACTACCTCGGCCCGCGGCAGCCGCGGCTGTTCGCCGCCGCGCCCCCGGACGGGGAGGGCCGCCTCCAGGACGGCCGCGACCTGACGCCCGCGCCCGGGCGGGCGCTCGACGAGGTCGACTTCGCGGTCACCCCGGACGGCGGCACGGTGGTGAGCGGCTGGCAGGTCCACGGGGACGTGCGCGACCCGCGCACCCAGCTGGTGGCGATCGACGTGGCCGCGGGCGAGCGGCGCGTGCTGCTGGACGACCCCGACGGGTCGGTCGAGGCCGTGGCCTGCTCCCCCGACGGGCGCCGGGTGGTCTGCCAGCGGGTCGGGCATGGCTCCACCGAGCACGCCCCGGAGGTCACCCTGCTGCTGGTCGACCTCGCCGCCGGCGAGGCCCGCGACCTGCTGCCAGGCTTCGACCTGTGGCCCGAGCACCCGGTGTTCGCGCCCGACGGCCGGGCGGTGTTCTTCGTGGCCGACCAGGGCGGGCGCACCCCGGTGTTCCGGGTGGAGGTTGGTGGCGAGGCGGACGGGCGGGTGACGCGGCTGTCGGCCGAGGGGGCGTTCTCGGACCTGTGCCCGTCACCGGACGGCCGACGGCTGTACGCGCTGCGCTCCACCTGGGCGTCGCCGCCGGCCGCGGTGGTGCTGGACGCGGCCGCCGCCGACCAGCGCCCGGGCCAGCTGCCCACCCCCGGCCACCCGGTCGAGGTGCCGGGCGCGGTCACCGAGGTCGAGGCGAACGCCGACGACGGCACCCCGCTGCGCGCCTGGCTGGTGCTGCCGGCCGGCGCCGGGGCCGAGCGGCCGGCGCCGCTGGTCACCTTCATCCACGGCGGGCCGCTGTCGTCCTGGTCGGGGTGGAGCTGGCGCTGGAACCCGCAGCTGCTGGCGGCCAGGGGCTACGCGGTGCTGCTGCCCGACCCGGGCCCGTCGACCGGCTACGGCCAGGCGTTCGCGGAACGCGGCAGGGGCAGCTGGGGCGGCCATCCCTACGGCGACCTGATGGCCCTGGTCGACGCCGCGGTCGCCCGGCCCGACGTGGACGGGTCGAGGACGGCGGCGATGGGCGGCTCCTTCGGCGGCTACCTGGCCAACTGGGTGGCGGGCCACACCGACCGCTTCCGCTGCATCGTCACCCACGCCAGCATCTGGTCGCTGGAGCAGTTCCACGGCACCACTGACCACGCCGGCTGGTGGGAGCGGGAGTTCGGCGCGCCGGAGGAGGAACCGGCGCGCTACCGGGCC
>DASQWY010000704.1:0-14562 GCA_035640005.1 Actinomycetes bacterium | reverse complement strand
TGCCGACGCCTACGTGGGCCTGGACGAGCCCACCACCGAGGACCTGGCCAGCGGCAAGTACCAGGACCAGCGGAAGTCCCCGTCGGTGACGACCGGCGAGGGCAGGCTCCGGTCCGTTCCCGCCCGCCGGGCCGCCAGGCCCGCCCGCCGCCAGCCCGCGCCGGGCAAGCCGGAGCGGGCGCGCTGGACCGGGCCGCAGCAGGAGCTGGCGCTGATCTACCACGCCCGCGGCATGGGGCCCGACGAGATCGCCGCGAAGCTCGGCCTCAGCAGGTTCACGGTCACGCAGATGCTGCTGGCCGCCAACCGCGTGAAGCCCTGAGCGGTCAGGCGTCGCGGTCCAGGTAGTCCTGGTAGTAGCGGCTCGGCCCGGGGCCGCGCTGGCCCTGGTACTTGGAGCGGGCGCGCTCGGAGCCGTACGGCACCTCGGCCGGGGTGGTCATCTGCAGGAAGCTCACCTGGCAGACCTTCATGCCGGGGTACAGCAGGATCGGCAGCTTGGCCGCGTTGTAGAGGTTGAGGGTCAGGTGGCCGCTCCAGCCCGGGTCGACGAAGCCGGCGGTCGAGTGGATCAGCAGGCCGAGCCGCCCGAGGCTCGACTTACCCTCCAGGCGGCCGACCAGCCGCTCCGAGATCGACACCCGCTCCAGGGTCGAGCCGAGGATCAGCTCCCCCGGCTGCAGCGCCAGGCGCTGCCCGGCCGGCAGCTCGATCGTCTCGGTGATGCCGGTCTGGTCGGTGCGCACGTCCAGCAGCGGCACCGAGTGGTTGTGGAAGACCCGGAAGGTCGAGTCCAGCCGCAGGTCGACCGATGACGGCTGGACCGCGTCGTCGTCGAGCGGTTCGATGGCGATGCCGCCGCGTTCCAGCTCGTCCCTGATGCTGCGGTCGGAGAGGAGCACGCCCTGCCTCCTGGAGCGATCCGGTGGGCGATCATACCCGCTCAGCTCGACCGGTCGAGCACGGCGATGTCGGGGAGCTGCTCGAAGCCGCCGGTGTCGGCGGTGACGACAGTGCGGCCGGTGGCGGCCGCGGTGGCGGCGATGATCAGGTCGTGGGCGCCGCGCGGCCTGCCGGCCTGGCGTACGTGCGCGAGCAGCCGGGCGTGGGCGCGGGCGACCCCGAGGTCGTACTCCTCGATCGGGATGGTGCCCAGCACCTCCCCGACGAACGCCTCGCGGGCCCGGCGCCGGCCGGCGTCCGCGAGCTCCACGCCGACCAGCAGCTCGGCGGCGGTGACCGCGGCGATCGCGACGTCGTCGTCGTCCTCGAGCAGCTCGTCCAGACTCGCGGCACCGCGTTCTGCCGTCACCAGCACCGTGGTGTCGAGGATCAAGCGTCGGGCCAAGCCGGCTCCCGGTCGACCGTGAGCCGGCGCAGCGCGCGGAGCTCCTTGGCCCAGGCGGCGTCGGGGCGGTGCCGGCGCAGCAGCTCCTTCACCGCCCGGCCGGGGCAGGCGGAGGCCGGACCGATGGTGGCCACGCGGCGGCCGCCGCGGGTGACGATGATCGTCTCGCCGTGCTCGGCCTCGTCGAGCACGGCGGCGAAGTTCCGCGCGGCCTCGGTCGCGGAGATGGTCCTCATGCGATCAGATTATCGGATCGAGGTGAAGCCAGCCATACCCTGAGGCTCAGGCGCCGGCCTGGGTGGCGGGCTCCTCGGCGGCGGCCGCGTGGCCGGTGGCGCCGACCGGCTGGCGCCGGCCTGGCACGCGGCCGAGGACCTCGTCGACGTCGGTGCCGTCCACCGTCTCCCGCTCCAGCAGCAGCCCGGTGAGGCGGTCCAGCGCGTCGCGGTGCTCGCCGAGCATGGCGGTGGCCCGCTCCTCCGCCTCCCGCAGCAGCTTGGCGACCTCCTCGTCGACGACCCGCTGGGTGGCCTCGGCGTACGGCCGGCTGCGGACCTCCTCGCCGCCGAGGTACATGGGGCTGCCGGAGGCGAAGCCGACCGGGCCGAGCGCCGGGCTCATGCCGAACTCCCGCACCATCCGGGTGGCCAGGTCGGTGGCGCCAGCCAGGTCGTTGGAGGCGCCGGTGGAGGTCTCGCCGAACACCAGCTGCTCGGCGACCCGGCCGCCCATCCGGATCGCCAGCGAGTCCTTCAGGTAGCCCTCGGAGTACAGGTGCCGCTCGTCGATCGGCAGCTGCTCGGTGACGCCCAGCGCCTGCCCCGCGGGCAGGATCGTCACCTTGGCCACCGGGTCGCCGTGCTCGGAGACGGCGGCGACCAGGGCGTGCCCGGCCTCGTGGACCGCGACCGCCCGCTTCTCGTCCGGCAGCAGCGCGTTGGAGCTGTCGCGGCGGCCGAGCAGGATGCGGTCGCGGGCCTCGGAGAAGTCCACCGCCTGGATCACCTCGCGGCCGGCGCGGACCGCGAAGATGGCCGCCTCGTTGACCAGGTTGGCCAGGTCGGCGCCGGAGAAGCCGGGCGTGCCGCGGGCGACCACGTCCAGGTCGACGTCCGGGCCGAGCGGCTTGCCGCGGGCGTGGACCTCCAGGATCGCCCGGCGTTCCTTCTGGGCGGGCAGCGGGATGACCACCTGGCGGTCGAAGCGGCCGGGGCGCAGCAGCGCCGGGTCCAGCACCTCCGGCCGGTTGGTGGCGGCGATCACCACCACGCCGGTGGCCGGGTCGAAGCCGTCCATCTCCGACAGCATCTGGTTCAGCGTCTGGTCGCGCTCGTCGTTGGAGACGAACTGGCCGCCGCGGCGCTGGCCGATGGCGTCGATCTCGTCGATGAAGATGATCGAGGGGGCGCGCTTGCGCGCGTCGGCGAACAGGTCGCGGACCCGGGCCGCGCCCACGCCCACGAACATCTCCACGAAGCTGGAGCCGGTGACCGACAGGAACGGCACCCGCGCCTCGCCGGCCACCGCCCTGGCCAGCAGCGTCTTGCCGGTCCCCGGCGGGCCCACCATCAGCACGCCCTTGGGGCCGACCGCGCCGGCGCGCCGGTAGCGGTCCGGGTTGCGCAGGAAGTCGACCACCTCGGTGACCTCCCGCTTGGCGCCCTCGTAGCCGGCCACGTCGGCGAAGGTCGTGTCGGGCCGCTCGGCGTCGAACACCCGCGTCCGCGAGCGCCCCACCCCGCCGAGACCGGCCAGCTGCCGCCGGGTGGAGCGGCCCAGGTAGACGAAGAAGCCGACGAACAGCAGCAGCGGCAGGAAGCTGATCACCACCGACCAGACCGAGGTCTGCGCGCCGACGGCGGTGACCTGCACGTTCTGCTCGTCCAGCAGCTTGGCGAAGTCGGGGTCGTCGAGGTTGTTCGGCTTGGCCGAGCGGAAGCGCTGGCCGCCCTTGAGCTTGCCGTCGATGTGGCCGTCGGAGCCGATCGAGACCGACTGCACCTGGCCGGCGGTGAGCTTCTCCTTGAGCTGGGTGTAGTTGAGCTGCTGGACCTGCTCCCGGTTGGTCATCGACGGCAGGTACAGGATGAGCAGGCTGATCAGCAGGCCGATGAGGGGCAGCCAGCTGCGCCACCGGGGCGGTGGCGGCGGCGCCGGGGTGGGCGGCCGGTCGGGCGGCGGCCCCGACTTCGCCGTGTTGCTCTGGTGACGCTGCATCGTGCGCTCCTCAGGCGGCATGCTCCGGTATCGCCCAAGGTAACGCCGACCGGCCCGGAAGGTAATCCTCAGCCGGAGTAGGGCACCCGCCGGTCGGCCGGGATGTCGGCCAGCCGGGGGTTGCGCCGGTCCCGCTCGGACAGCACCGGCTCGGGGTCGGGCCAGGCGATGCCGAGGTCGGGATCGTTCCAGGCGATGCCAAGCTCGTCGGAGCCGTCGTACTCGCCGGTCACCAGGTAGGTCATGACCACCTGGTCGTGGGCGAAGAACCCGTGGGCGACCCCCTCCGGGATGTAGACGGCCAGGTCCTCGCCGCCGCCCTGCCGGAAGCTGGTGTGCTTGCCCTCGGTGGGCGACCCCACCCGGGTGTCGAACAGCACCGTGGTGACCTGGCCGCTCTGCACGAACCACAGGTCGGCCTGGCGCCGGTGATAGTGCAGGCCGCGCAGCACGCGCGGGCCCGACTCGGAGCGGTTGGCCTGCACCATCGGGGCCGCGAACGGCAGCCACGAGCTGCGGTAGGTCTCCATGAAGCGGCCGCGCTCGTCGCCGATCGGCTCCAGCCGGACGAGCCAGACGCCGGGGATGTCGTTGGATTCGTAGACGTGCGCCACGCCCGCCCCCTTCCCCCAAAAGTGCCGGTGGCGCCCGGGAGGCTACTAGCGGTGGCCTGCGGAACGCAATCGGTGACGCGGCCCGCCCGGTCGTGGATAGACTACCCGACCATGACATCGTTCGAGCGTTTCACGACGAAAACTCGTTACAGGTCGCTCCGACGATTCGTCATCGTCACCACCCTGGCCGCGCTCGCCGTCAAGCTGGCCTGGACCGCGGTGGCCGCGGCGACCGGGGAGGGCTGGCTGCTCCGCTTCCTGCTGCGCGCGCCCGCCAGCGTGGCCGACGCCGGCGCCGCCCTGCTGGTCTTCGAGGTGCTGCGCCGGCGGCGGCCGCTGCACCTGGCCGCCCGGGCGGCGGCGCTGGTCGGGGCCAGCCCGGTCCTGCTGGTCGCCTCCGGCGTGCACGGCGACCGCCTCGGGGTGGCGGTGCTGTGCCTGCTCGCCGCCATGTGGCTGCTGGTCGACCGCGACGCGCCGCTGCCCGCCGGCCTGGCGCTGGCGGTCGCGGTGCGGGTGGAGCCGCTGGCGGTGGCCGCCCTGCCGGTGGCGCTGGCCGCGGCCGCCTGGACCGGGCGGCCGGCCGGCGCGGCCGGCGAGCGCGACCGGGTCACCCAGGTGGCGCTCGCCTTCACCGGCGCCACCGTGGCGGCCTGGGCGCCGGCGCTGGCCTGGGGCTGGCAGCCGCTGGGCTCCGCGCCGGCGGCCCCGCCCGGCGGGGCGGCGCTCGGCCCCGGCTGGCTGGCCGCAAGGCTCGGCCTGCCCGGCCTGGCCGGCCTGCTGGCCGGGCCCGGCCGCCTGGCCGTGCTGCTGGTGGCTATCGTCCCGGCGGCCTGCTGGGTCCGCTTCCGGCCCAGGCGGGCCTACGCGGCGGTCGGCCTGGTGCTGCTCTGCCTGGTCGCCCTCGACCCGGCCCCCTCGCCCCGCGAGCTGGCCTGGCCGGTGGTGTTCGGCTACCTGGGCGACGCGCGCTGGGCCAGCGTCTACGGGCTGGCGGCCGGCCCGATGCTGGCCTGGACCTCCACCCGGTGGCACCGGGGCGTGCCCTGGGCGGCGGCCACGGCCGGGCCGGTCGACGGCGTGACCACCGTGCTCGGCCTGGCCACCTGGGCGGTGCTGCTGGCCTGGCTGGCGGTGGGCGTGCGCACCGTCGCACTCGAACGCGGCGCCACGGCGGGCGCCGCCACGGCCACGGCGGCCGACCACTCTAGGCGGTCGGAGCCGGTGCCGAAGTAGTACCGAGGTCCCAGCGGGGTCGTCCCCGCTCCGCCGCACGACTGGAGGGCCGCAGGTGCTTCGACCCGGCATGGAGCTGCTGCTGTTCCGGCTCGGCGAGCGCGGCTACGCCTCCACCCGCGACCGGATCCGCGAGGTGATCGACGTCGGCGCCGGCCAGCCGGCCGTGCCCGGCCTGACCGCCTCCAGCCTCGGCGCCCTGGAGGGCGCCAGGCGGCCGGTCGCCCTGGTCAGCCTGCGCCGGACGCTCGGCCTGCCCGACCGCGGCCCGGAGGGACGCATCCTGGTGGTCAGCACCCGCCACGGCGCGGTCGGCTTCCTGGTCGACGAGGTCGTGCGGGTGATGCGCTATGACCCCGCCTTCTGCCAGGCGCAGCCCAGCCGCTTCGGCAACGGCTACGTGACCGGCAGCTTCTCCGGCCTGGACGCCACCTGGCTGCTGATCGACTGGGACGCGATTAGGCTTCCCGCCGCCGTCACCGGCCGCTAGCTTGCTTCCTGCTGCTCCGGCGTAGCATGGCCCGGTCCGCCAGTCCTGGGGAGCGCCGTGCCGACCGACCCGACCAGCCGCGAGTACCGCGACGCCGTCGGCATGTTCGCCACCGGGATCGCGGTGGTCACCGCCCGCTGCGACGGGTTCGGCCACGGCATGACCGCCAACTCCTTCACCTCGGTCTCCCTCGACCCGCTGCTGGTGCTGGTCTGCGTGGAGCGCGACGCCGTGATGCGCAAGGCGATCGACGAGGCCGGCGCCTTCGCCGTGTCGGTGCTGGCCGGCGACCAGGAGCACCTGGCCCGCTGGTTCTCCGACGGCGGCCGGCCGATGGGCATGGCCCAGTTCGAGCCGGTGGCCTGGCAGTCCGGCCCGCTCACCGGGGCGCCGCTGCTGGGCGGCGCGCTGGCCTGGCTGGAGGTCGAGGTCGAGCAGGTCCACGACGGCGGCGACCACCTGGTCTACCTGGCGCGGGTGCTCGCCGCCGAGCGGCGGGCGCTCGGCGACCCGCTGCTCTACTTCGGCGGCGACTACCGCCGCCTCGGCGGCTAGGCCGGGCCGGCCTGCTCGTTGCGGACGCGCTCGACCATGTGGAGCAGGGCCAGCGGCGAGAACGGCTTGGTGAAGTAGTCGTCGGCGCCGGCCGCCATGCCCAGCTCGCGGTCGCGGTCCTGGGCCTGCGCGGTCAGCATCACCACCACGATGTCGCTGGTCAGCGGGTCGCGCTTCAGCTGGCGGCAGACCTCCAGGCCGTCCAGGCGCGGCATCATGATGTCCAGCAGCACCAGCCGCGGGTTCTCGTCCCTGGCGACCTCCAGCGCCTCGACCCCGTCGGCCGCCTCCAGGATCTCGTAGTCGTCGCCCTCCAGGGTGACGTGCACCAGGGCGCGCACGGCCGCCTCGTCGTCGGCGATCAGCAGCTTCATGCCCCCTCGCCCCCCTCGGCGGGCAGCGTGAAGGTGAACACCGACCCCGCCTGCGGCCACGACTCCACCCAGATGCCGCCGCCGTGCATCTCGACCAGCCGCTTGGTGATGTACAGGCCCAGGCCGGTGCCCCCCGCCCGGCGAACCTCGTCGCGGTCGACCCGGTGGAACTTCTGGAAGAGCTGCGTCATGTCGCGTGGGCTCATGCCGATCCCCTGGTCGCGCACGCTGACCCGCACCCCGTCCCCGTCCCGCTCGACCGTGACGAGGACTTCGCCCCCTGCGGGAGAGTATTTGATCGCATTGCCCACGAGGTTGGTCAAAATCTGCTCGACCTTGTCCGGGTCGCCCCAGATGACCGGCAGGTTGGAGGGCAGCTTGGTCCGCAGCGCGTGCCTGGTGGCCATGGCCCGGAACGGGGACAGGGTCCGCTCCACCAGGCCGGCCAGGTCCAGCGGGCGCGGGTCGAGGACCAGCCGGCCGGAGTCCATGCGCGAGACGCTGAGCAGGTCGTCGATCAGCCGGGCCAGCCGCCTGGACGCCTCCAGGATCTCCTCGGCGGCCGACCGCCGCCGCTCCTGTGGCATCTCCCGCAGGGCCAGCAGCTCGGCGAAGCCGTGGATCAGGGTGAGGGGGGTGCGCAGCTCGTGCGAGACGGTGGAGATCAGCGCCGACTTGACCTCGTCGACCTCGCGCTCGCGGGAGACGTCGCGGACCACGTCGACCCCGCCGATGACCCGGCCAGCGTGGTCGAGGATTGGCGCGGAGCTGATCGCCACCGGCACCCGCCGGCCCCAGCGGGTGAGCAGGTCGACGCCGACGCCCTGGCCGGCGGCTGGGGCGGCGCCCGGCAGCGCCCCGCGCGGCGGGCGGCCGGCCGGCAGCGCCGGGCCGCCGTGCTCGTCGGTGACGGGCAGCACCTCGTCGTAGGGGCGGCCCCTGGCCTCCGGCTCGGTCCAGCCGCTGAGCGCCTCCAGCGCCCGGTTCATGGCGGTGACGCGGCCGAACGGGTCGGTCAGCAGCACGCCGTCGGCGATCGCGTAGAA
The DNA here is from genome assembly GCA_035640005.1 of Actinomycetes bacterium. GTDB lineage: Bacteria > Actinomycetota > CALGFH01 > CALGFH01 > CALGFH01 > DASQWY01. The sequence continues at coordinate 6,682 of DASQWY010000704.1, read as the reverse complement.
CACCGCCCGCGCCTCGCCGGCCGCCTGCTCGGCCTCCTCCAGCCGCAGGGCGGTCGCCACCGCGCCGGCGATCTGGTTGCCGGCCAGGCCGAGCAGGGCCTCCTGCTCGCGGTCGAGCCGGTGCCGCTCGGTCCAGAACAGGCCGAGCAGCCCGACGAAGCTGCCCCGCGAGACCAGCGGCACCAGCGCGACCGCGCGCACGCCCATGCGGGCTGCCAGCTCGCGCACGGACGCCGGCTTGGGCACCTCGTCGATGTCCACCACCCCGACGACCTGGCCGCGGCGCAGCGCCTCCAGTGGCAGCAGCCCGCGGATGTCGTCGCCGGCCTTGACGATGTCGTCGGCGACGCCCTCGTCCGGGAAGCCGGCCAGGGCGCGCAGCCGCAGCAGCCCGGCCGGCCGGACCGAGCCGATCGCCGCCCTGGTCGCCCCCACCTCGGGCTGCAGGCCGAGCAGCGCCACCTCGCACAGCTGCTGCAGGCTGGTCGCCCCCACCACCTGGGCGGACAGGCTGCGCAGCCGCTCCAGCGCCTCCATGCGGCCGGCCAGGCGGCGGCGCATGATCTCCAGGTCGCTGGCGACCGCGCCCAGCTCGTTGTCGGCGGCCAGCTCGATCGGCGTCTCCAGGTTGCCGCCGGCCAGCCGGCTGGAGGCCGAGCGCAGGGCGTCGGCCGGCCCGCCCACCGTGCGGCGCAGGTACACCGAGATCAGCGCCACCGCCGCCAGCACCATGCAGGCCGACCGCAGCGCCAGCGTCTGCGCCGCCCGGTAGGTCTGCCCCTGCCGCCGGGCGGTGCCGGTCTGCAGGTCGGCCAGGCTCTGCTCCAGCCGCATCTGGCGGGTGCGCAGCAGCTCGAAGCGGCGCCCGGCCACGCCGGTGCGGACCGCGGTGGAGGCGGCCGCCGGGCCGCCCTGGTCCAGCTTGCCGGCCTCCCACTGGCCGGCGCGCAGCCAGGAGCGGTAGGCGACCCCGATCAGGTCGACCCGCAGGCCCGGCCACGGGGCGGCCAGCTGCTCCACCTGGACCATCAGCCGGCTGCTGCGCTCGTCGGCGTCCAGCCACTGCGCCCGCGCGGCCGGGTCGGCGGTCAGCAGGTAGCGCTGCTGGGCGGCCTCGACCTCCACCACGCCGGCGCCGAGCTTGGACGACACCCGCCGCAGCTGGTCGAAGCGGTCGACCTCCGACTGCAGGGAGGCGTTGCGGTGGGCGGCCTCGTGGGCGCCGAGGAAGATGGTCGCGCCCCAGGCGGCGACCAGCAGGCCGAGCAGCGCCAGCAGGACGGTGAGCTGCACCCGCAGGCGCCGCACGCCTTCACCGCCCGCGGGTCGCGGTGGCCTGGATGGCGGCCAGGCGTTCCCGGTCGACCAGGTGGATGGCGTCGACCGCGTCGGGCGCGAACTGGCGGCCGGACGCCCCGCGCAGCCGGGCGAGCGCCTCGTCCAGCCCGACCGCCGCCCGGTAGGGGCGGTCGGTGGTGATCGCGTCGAAGGCGTCCACGGCCGCGAACACCCGCGCGGCCAGCGGGATGTCCTCGCCCTTGAGGCCCTCCGGGTAGCCGGCCCCGTCCCAGCGCTCGTGGTGGCAGTAGACGACCGCGCGGACCACCTCCATGTGCGGCACCCCGTCGAGGATCCGCAGGCCGATCGCCGGGTGCTCGCGCATCAGCGCCCACTCCTCGTCGGTCAGCGGCCCGGCCTTGTTCAGCACCGCGTCGGGCACGCCGATCTTGCCGAGGTCGTGCAGCAGGAAGGCGCACTCCAGCCCGGCGGTGTCGGCCAGGTCGCCGCCGAGCGCGCGGCACGCCTCCACCCCGTAGGCGGTCACCCGCGCCAGGTGGCCGCCGGTGTAGGCGTCCTTGGCCTCCACCGCGGTGGCCAGCGCCCGCACCGTGGCCGCGTAGGCCTCCTCGACCGCGCCGAGGGCGGCGCGCAGCTCCTCGGCGCGGTGCCGCTCGGCCGCGAAGGTGGTGCGCAGGTCGTCGGCGTAGCGCAGCAGCTGGGAGTGGGCGGCGTCGGCCTGCGCCAGCTTGCGCGACCACAGGTGCAGGAAGCGCAGCCGGTCGACCGCCACGGCGGCGGCGGTGGCGACCAGCTCGACCGCGGCCAGCTCGGCGTCCCCGAAGCCGGCGACCTCGGCGGGGTCGCGGCGCAGGGCGAGCACCCCCACCGCCCGACCCTCCACCATCAGCGCGCACCAGGCCTCGTCCCCGTGCGGCCCGGCCTGCAGCGGCCGGCCGACGGCGGCGGCGGCCTCCACCAGCTCGCGGTCGCCGGCGCGGGCGCCGAGCCAGCCGCGCGGCCCCGGGCCGCCCCAGCACGGCCCGGGGACGAAGCCGCCGGCCACGGCGTGCTCGTCCGGCCCCGGGCCGGCCAGCAGCAGGGCGCCCTCCTCGGCCCGGAAGGCGTGGCAGGTCCGCTCCAGCAGGGTGGCGCCGACGTCCTCCAGCTCCTCGCCGCCGGCCAGGATGCGGAACACGCCCAGCAGCCCGTCGCCGGTCGGGGCGCTGGTCGCGAGGAGACTGCTGGCGACCGAGCCGGACAGGCCATCTCGGGTCACGCTTGATCTCCTTGTCTAGTTCGTCAGAGTCTGATTCAACCGTACTGCAGGTCCAGCTGTCTCTTCTTGCTGCAACTGGCTGCCGGGCGCACCGGTTGGATACGGCCGAAAGGCGCAGGTTGCGCGATCAGGTCCCGAACAGGCGGTCGCCGAAGTCGCCCAGGCCGGGCACGATGTAGGCGGCGTCGTTGAGGCGCTCGTCGACCGCGGCGGTGACCACGTCCAGCCGCGGGTGCTCGGCGTTCAGGCGCTGGATGCCCTCGGGCGCGGCCACCACCGACAGCAGCGTGACCCGCGCCGGGTCCCGCTCGAACAGGCTCGTGCACGCCGCCGCCGCCGACCCGCCGGTGGCCAGCATCGGGTCCAGCAGCAGCACCCAGCTGCCGGCCAGCGGCGGCAGCTTGCTGTAGTAGGTCGACGGCTGGAAGGTGGCGTGGTCGCGCTCCAGCCCGATGTAGCCGACGGCCACCTCCGGGAACAGCTCGGTGACGGCCTCCAGCATGCCCAGCCCGGCGCGCAGGATCGGCACCGCCACCAGCGGGGCGGCGAAGGCGCGGCCGTCCGCCTCGGCCAGCGGCGTGGTCACCCGGCGGTGGCTGGTCGGCACCGTGCGGGTCGCCTCCAGGGCCAGCACCAGCGACAGCCGCTTGGCCAGCAGCCGGAACAGCGGCGGCGGCGTGGCGGCGTCCCGCAGCGCGGTGAGCATGGTGCCGGCGAGCGGGTGGTCGACCACGGTCAGGGCCATGCTGCCTCCTGGGGGTGGTGGTGCCGCTACCTGTGCCTCGACAGCAGGTAGCCGCCGATGGCCAGGTCCTCGCGCAGGACCGACTCGGAGAGCCGCACCTTGCTGGCCGACAGCGGGCTGGTCCGGGTGGGGGAGGGGTAGGCGTCCAGGCCGAGGTCGCCGGCCTGCTTGACCGCCCGGAACATGTGGAACGGGTCGGAGACGACGACGATCCTCTTGGGCTGCTCGCCGCCGCGGCCGTCCAGCACCCGCTTGGCCCCCGCCAGGTTCTCGTAGGTGGTGCGGCTGTGCTCCTCGGTGAGCACCGCCGACTGCGGCACCCCGTGCTGGATCGCCCAGCGGGCGCCGGAGCCGCCCTCGGTGAAGCGGTCGCCGGGCTCGTTGCCGCCGGTGAACACCAGCAGCGGCGCCACCCCGCTGTTGTACAGGTCCAGGGCGTGCTGCAGGCGCGCCTGGTAGATGGCGGACGGCCGGCCGTCGTACTGGGCGGCCCCCAGCACCACGATGGCGTCCACCCTGGGCCGCTCGTCCTTGCCCATCCACCAGCCCACCAGCGTGGTGGTGACCGCGAAGTAGACCAGCAGGGCGGCGGCGAGGACCAGCAGGACGCGGCGCATGGCGCGGATTGTACTGACGCCACGCGTGGTGGTGGACGGCCTCCCGCCGGCTGGGGATAGACTACCGCCAGCTTGCCGGCCGGCCGTGGCCATGGCCGCGCAGCGGTTCATGCCACGTGAGGTGGCCGGGGGCGGGGTGGGATGCCCGGGACTCGAGAGGAGCGACCAAGCATGCGGTTGGTACGGGGTGCGCGGATCGGCGCCCTCATCGTCGCGGCGAGCCTGCTGGCCGTCGCCTGCGGTGGCAACAACAACAACAGCTCCTCGGGCGGTGGCGGCGGTCAGGCCGAGGCCAAGAAGGTCGGCGTCGTCTACGACGTCGGCGGCCGCGGTGACAAGTCGTTCAACGACTCCGCCTACGCCGGCCTGCAGGCGGCCAGCAAGGAGCTGGGCAGCAAGGTCCAGACCAAGGACATCGAGCCGAACGCGGACGGCTCCAACCGCAAGGAGCTGCTCGACGGCCTCGCCGACGAGGGCTACGGCCTGGTCTTCGGGATCGGCTTCCTGTTCACCGAGGACATCGTCAAGTCCGCCAAGGAGAACCCCGACGTCAGCTACGCGGGCATCGACGTCTTCGACCCCTACTGCACCCAGAACAAGAACCTGACCTGCATCCTGTTCCAGGCCGAGCAGAGCTCCTTCCTGGTCGGGGCGGCCGCGGCCATGAAGACCAAGTCGAACACGGTCGGCTTCGTCGGCGGCCAGCAGGGCGACCTGATCCGCACCTTCCAGGCCGGCTACCAGGCCGGCGTGGCCTACGAGGCCAAGGCGCTCGGCAAGAGCGTCAAGGTGCTGGTCGACTACGCGGGCACCACCGGGCAGGCCTTCCGCGACCCGGCCAAGGGCAAGGAGCTGGCCCTGAAGCAGATCGGCCAGGGCGCCGACGTCATCTACCACGCCTCCGGCGGCACCGGGGCGGGCGTGATCGCGGCCTGCGCCTCCAAGCAGAAGTACGCCATCGGCGTGGACTCCGACCAGAGCCTGACCGCCAGCGCCAGCGAGCGGAAGTGGATCCTGACCTCGGCGCTCAAGCGGGTGGACAACGCGGTGCAGCAGACCATCAAGAGCTACGTCGACGGCACCCTCAAGGGCGGCGTGCAGACCTTCGGGCTCAAGAACGGCGGCGTCGACTACGCCCAGAACCAGTACAACAAGGCGCTGCTCGGCGACATCCCGAAGACCCTCGACCAGCTCAAGCAGAAGATCATCAGCGGCGCGATCACGGTCCCGACCAAGCCGACCACCTGATCCGAGGGATCGTGGCCGAGGCGGTGAACGAGGCGGCCGAGGCCGGCGAGGAACCCACCCGCCGGCCTCCCGCCATCGAGTGCCACGGCGTCACCCGGCGCTACGCCGGGGTGGTGGCCAACGACCACGTCGACCTGGAGGTCGCCGAGGGCGAGGTGCACGCGCTGGTCGGGGAGAACGGCGCCGGCAAGTCGACCCTGATGAAGATGCTGTACGGCCTGGAGCACCCGGACGAGGGCGAGATCCGCGTCCGCGGCGCGCCGGAGCGGATCGACTCGCCGCGCCGCGCGATCGCGCTGCGCATCGGCATGGTCCACCAGCACTTCATGCTGGTCGACAACTTCACCGTCGCCGAGAACGTGGTGCTCGGCTCCGAGCCGGCCCACGGCGGCCGGCTGGACCGCGACGAGGCCGAGCGGCGCGTGGCCGAGCTGGCCGGCGGCTTCGGCACCCCGCTGGACCCCAAGGCCCGGCTGGAGACCCTGGCCGTCGGCCAGCAGCAGCGGGTCGAGATCCTGAAGCTGCTGTACCGGGGCGCCGACATCCTGATCCTGGACGAGCCGACCGCCGTGCTCGTCCCCCAGGAGGTCGAGGAGCTGTTCGCCAACATCCGCCAGCTCAAGGCCCAGGGCAAGACGATCCTGTTCATCGCGCACTCGCTGGACGAGGTGCTGGCGGTGGCCGACCGGATCACCGTGCTGCGCGACGGCAAGGTGATCGGCACCGTCGAGGCGGCCGACACCACCACCGAGCAGGTCGCCGAGATGATGGTCGGCCGCCCGGTGCTGCTCAGCCGGGTCGAGGGCGAGGCCAGCCCGGGCGAGCCGGTGCTCCAGGTCAAGGGCCTGCGGGTGATGGCCGGCGACCGCGAGCAGGTCGCCGGCCTCGACCTGGACGTGCGCCGCTCGGAGATCTACGGCCTGGCGGGGGTGGAGGGTAACGGGCAGGCCGAGCTGGTGGAGGCGCTGGTGGGGCTGCGCCGGCCCGACGGCGGCCGCGTCTACCTCGGCGACGACGACGTCACCCAGGCCGACGTGCGGGCCCGGCGGGAGCTGGGCCTCGCCTACATCCCCGAGGACCGCCACGCCCGCGGCATGGTCCTGCAGATGACCGTCTCCGAGAACTCGGTCCTCGGCCAGCAGGAACGCCAGCCTTTCTCCCGCCGTGGCCTGCTCGACCTGCGGGCGATCCGGGCCTGGGCGGCCGGGCTGGTCCGCGACTTCCGCGTCAAGGTGCCGAGCGTGGCCGCGCCCGGCTACGCCCTGTCCGGCGGCAACCAGCAGAAGCTCGTCCTCGGCCGCGAGTTCGCCAGCCAGCCGAAGCTGCTGGTCGCCGCCTACCCGACCCGCGGCCTGGACATCGGCGCCACCGAGTTCGTCTGGAAGGAGCTGGTCGAGGCCCGCGACGCCGGCATGGCCGTGCTGCTGATCTCCGCCGACCTGGAGGAGATCCTGGCGCTGGCCGACCGGGTCGGGGTCATCTACGACGGGCGCATCGTCGCCCAGTTCGCCGGCA